>DATKMG010000642.1:0-9375 GCA_035541995.1 Terriglobia bacterium | reverse complement strand
CATTGGTGTGAAACTGATCATGCTGATCCTTGGAAACAATGCCTTCCTTAAAGAGTCCGGCGTAACGTTCGGCCTGCGCCTCGGCGTTCTTCTCCTGTGCCGTATCCCGCGCCAGGTTGGCCTGGCCTTGCTCCAAAGCAGCTTGGAAAGGACGAGCATCGATAGTGAAGAGCAGATCTCCCTTCTTCACATCCTGCCCCTCGGTGAAGTAGACTCGTTCCACTCGCCCTTCCACCTGAGACTTGATCTGAACCGTGGAGTAGGCTTCGCCGTTTCCAATCACATGGACTTCAACCGGGACTGTCTTTTGCGAGACTTTCCCGACTAATACGGGAACACCTGTACTCACGGGTTGGGCTGGCCGTGAAGAGTCGCCGCGGGCACCATTGTCAGTGCAAGACGAGGATATCGCAGCAGCCACAACCAGGAAAGACAGACCCGTAGCGTGGACCAGAGTGCTTCGATTATTAATAGCGAACCCCCACTTCTGAATTCTCATACACCTGCCTCTCATTAAGCCTCAGTTCCCCTGGCAGTCGAAAATCTCATGCCTCTTTGACTCCCTCCCCATCCACGCCCTTTTCTATGGTCTTCCTTTGAAATATTGGGTATACCGACAATTCCATATACTACCTCAAAGTCTGCCACACCCGGTCCCAACCGATGACTTGCAGCCGATTCCACTCGGTGACCCCCTATTTGTGAAAGACAGGCCGCGACAAGGGCGGTTAGTGCAATCTCTCCTGAATCAGGTAGTTCCTTACTTATACCGTTGCTCTTAGGCTCCCGTCAAGAAGGAGGACTGGACACCCTTCTTTCGCTTGGTCTCGCATTCAACCTTGCTCGTCCAGACTGGGGCTTTGAAATATGACAGGAACTAAGGTGGGATCGCAGTTCGAGAACCGCTCTTGGTTAACAGCCGTAAAGGACAGCCTCAATCCACGAATTCATGCTCGGGATGTTTGATCGTCAGAACAGGACAGGGTGACAACCGAACTACCTTCTCGGCCGTCGAGCCGAACACCAGGTGGCTGAGTCCTTTGCGTCCGTGAGTAGCAAGAATAACCAGATCGATGTCGAGTTCCTTCGCGACCCGGACAATTTCCATGTATGGTCTGCCTAGAATGAAAACAGGTTCGGTATCCAACCCTTTAGTGCGAAGCTCGTCTGCAAGGCGATTCAGGGTGCGCTCCTCTTGGTTTTGTTCTTGAGTGCGGGTGGCCGTTGGATAGGGTTCGGCCGGCAACATGGGAGAGGTCAGCGGAAGCTCGTAAACGTGCACAAGATAAAGCTTGGCCTTAAAATTTACCGCCATGCTGATCGCGTACTTTAGGGCATGGTTGGAGTACTCCGAAAAATCCGTTGGAATCATGATCTTTTTGATAGCAATCATAGAGACCTCCATTTTTAGAGCAATTGACAGCTTTCTGGGCGAGTTCCATTTGAAACAGCTCCTCAAGAAAGGCGCCCCACTTCAAGCTCCTTCAAGACGGCCCGGATTTCCAGTGCCAGTATATCTCCTACTTGAACGACGAGAAAAGGGCTCCGTTAGGAGCTTACTTTTGGCTGCTTGCCGATATTCCTGGAATTTCCTTTTCCAAACCAGCAATCCAGCCTACAATCGCGATTCAATGCCTGGGGAAGAGCCGGATGAGTTCAAGTGCTTGGCCGCGCCATCCGGATACCTACAGTGTGATCACGGCGCTGATGTGCAAGCCATTTGGATGGCCCCGAATCAAGCTCAGACCAAGGAGAAATCATGAGAGAATCACGATACCGAAACCGCCGCGCTGTTCAGATTGAAAACGATTCGCTGCGAGTGACCGTGCTGGTCGAGGGCGGGCACATTGCCGAAATTTATCACAAACAGGAGAAGTTAAATCCACTCTGGACTCCACCGTGGCCATCCATCGAGCCTTCCACTTACGAGTTGTCGAAGCATCCAGAGTATGGTGCCGACGCCGAATCCAAGTTGCTCTCCGGCCTGATGGGTCATAACCTTTGTCTCGATGTGTTTGGTGGACCGAGTCCTGAAGAAGTGACCGCCGGCATGACTGTGCACGGAGAAGCCTCAATTAACGAATACAGCATCGAAACAGATGATTCTACGCTGGTATCGCAAACGGCCTTAGAGGCAGCCCAACTGCGTGTCGAGAGGCGTATCCGCCTTGAGCCCGGCTCGACGGTGGTGAGCTTTCGGGAGATGGTCGAGAACCTCTCGCCTCTCGACCGTCCGATCGCCTGGACCCAACATGTCACCCTCGGCCCACCCTTCTTAGAACGGGGCAGTACTCAATTCCGGGCTTCGGCCACCCGTTCCAAAGTCATCGAATCCGACTTCACCGGCGGCAAGGGCGTTCAGAGAATCGGTGCGGAGTTTGACTGGCCTTATTGTCCGCACAAAGATGGTGGCAGTATCGACCTGCGGACTTACACCGATGCGACCGTGTCCGGAGGATTCACAACACATTTGATGGATCCCAACCGCGAGCAAGCTTACTTCCTTGCCTACTCGCCGCAAATCAGGCTGCTTTTGGGATATGTCTGGAAACGGGTCGACTTTCCCTGGCTTGGGCGCTGGGAAGAAAACCATCTCAGGAGTGATCCCCCCTGGAGCGGCAAGACCCTTACTTGCGGCATGGAATTCGGGGCCTCACCCATGCCGGAATCGCGCCGGGAAATGATCACTCGAGGCAGCCTTTTCGGGGTGCCAGCCTATCGCTGGATTCCTGCGCGATCTCGCATTCAGGTTGATTACTGCGCCTTCCTCACGGTCGCACCTTCTCTCCCTGAGAGTGTGGTTTGGGACGGCGGCCATGCGATACGGTTTTGAGGTGGCTTTCAAACCAGTGGCAAGTAGCAGAGGAGACCTGTATCCGAATGATATATGAAACAAGTGGACAATTAACTCTTGGATTACGTTAACACAGCCATTTTTAGCCTCCTGGAGGCTGTTTTTCTCCATTCCCCTGCCGTTAGAGACCCCGATCGCTTGGTGGCGATTTATTCACACAATCCCAAGGAATATGGCATCCCTTATAGCGCGAACTCCTACCCCGATTATGTCGATTTGACAGTCTTAAGCTATGGTTTCTGGCAGCATCGATTTGGTTCAGATCCTAACTTGGTTCAGATCCTAACATAGTGGGAAAGACGCTGATCCTAAATCGCTAGCCGTAATATAGCGAATCTGCAGCTAGCAAGAGCGACGGCGCGGCAAAAGGAGATGGCGATTCGGATGGCATTGGGGGCCAATCGGAGCAGACTGATCCGTCAGCTCCTAACGGAGGGCTTGCTACTCTCCTTTCTAGGTGCGGCCGTAGGTCTTCTCGTTGCCTTTCTCACAATGGATTTGATTTTGACCTTTCAACAACCCTTACAGTTTCCGATTCGGCTTGACCTTCGGCTCTGCGAAGAGACTTTTGTCCCGAGCGTCGCCCTGGGTACATGACCCCCATGAAACAACACGAGCTCTGAAAGAGCGGAATAGGAAACCGGAGCCAATCAACCCAATGTTGAGGCGGAAGGGGGGTTGCCTGTGAGTGCAAGAACTTGGAGGCTCAAGGTCTCTATTTCGCCCCTTTCAGGGCTGACCTATTAAGGGCACTTGTACCCAGGGCGACGCGGTGGCCTGAGGCCCCCGCTGCCCTGGGCTGGAATATGCTGGCCTTTCAGGCCAGGGTTTCGATGCTCTCCCTCTATCCGTCACTTTTGATTGCACCCCCCTGATCCTCCGGAACTCGAGCAACTGCCCACAGCTTTAATACAGCTTTTTGGGGAGTACGGCTTCAGTGTTATCTAAACGCTTCAGGTGAAGATAAGCGTCGGTGCCATATCCCTCCATCGAGATCACCT
The DNA here is from genome assembly GCA_035541995.1 of Terriglobia bacterium. Classification (GTDB taxonomy): domain Bacteria; phylum Acidobacteriota; class Terriglobia; order Versatilivoradales; family Versatilivoraceae; genus DATKMG01. The sequence goes on along the minus strand of DATKMG010000642.1, from coordinate 5,520 downwards.
GCAGGTCACCTCCAAAGTGGCGAGCATAAAGTCGGCTGATAGGCAGTCCATAGCCTAACCCTGCAAAGGGGGCATGAAAATCGCTGTGATAGGGTGCGTCAGCCAGGGAGTTGGGTGGCCTTGCCGTCGTGTACAGGTAAGTCCAGATGCGAGACATCCCGCTGCGAGGGATTCCACCGCCCTCGTCGGAGATTTTGATTGTGGCATCTTCATGACCTTCGGCTATGGCGATGCGGATCAATGGGAGGTCATTTGCCTTCGACCCGTGAAGCTCCACGACGGCCCTCATGGAGTTTTTCAACAATTCAAATAGCATGTGATGAAGGTGGGAAGGCACGTAAGTGAATGTAAGGTCGGTCTTGCCAAATAACCCAACTGGGGGAGCCACACCGTAATGCTCTAGACAAAGACCCCGAGCGTTGGCAATAGCCTCTTCGGCAACTTCTGCAGGAGAACACTTAGCACAGACCAGTCCCACAAACCCCGGCCTGGAGTCTTGATGGAGCGCAACATGCTGGCCAATTAACATGCGAACTCCGATTCGGGACATATAAAAGCAATCCAGGAATTCCTGAATCCTGGGATTGAGGGGTTCACCTGCCAGGAATTGCTTCAGTTCCTGGATCCCCTTCGCCATGATGGAAACAACATTATTATGCCGCTGCTTAATCTGTCCGAGTACCCCAGTAAATTGCCACTCCTCCTCAATAGTCCGTGGGAAAGGTAACTCGAGGAGAATCCGGAAAGAATCTCTGTACATCTCATGGAGGAGACGAACTGACGGCATTTCAGACAAGCCGAATGGTAGTTTCTCCAATTCCCTGGTTCGGTGAGCGAGACGGACGGGAAGCTCCTTATGAAGAAACTGAGCAGCAATCAGCAGGTTTTCCGGAGAGGGATTTGACCCGAATTCGAACAGCTGTTTAAGACTTAAAGGTCGCTGTTTGAACTGGGCAAGATAGTGGATCTGGTCTGAAAGTTCCTGCGCAGTAGCACCAGTCATGGTGGGTTCCAGAGTTTGTACCCACGGGGAAAAGACAATCAAGAAATCGGAGTCAAGGCGGCGAGGGACACGCCAGCCGCAATCTTCACATCATCCTCTTGACCATGCGTTCAGTCTGGTCACGAGTCAATCCCAAGGGCCGGTGGGCCAAAGGGCCACCCTGATCAAGAACCGGCTCAAGCTGGTCAAGAGAGGGTGCTTGCCGTTGGAAGAAGAGACCGATATAGATTTTGTCTCCCCAAACCATGGCTTTTTCACAGGCTGTTTTCCAGTCGCTCGGGTCATGACCCTCATCCTCCAACCTCTTAATCCTCGGACGGAAGAAATTGTACTCATTGTCATGATTGAAGGTGACACAGGGACTGAAAATATCAATCAGTGCGAAACCTCGATGCTGGATCCCCTTCTTCATTAGTTCCACCAGGTGCTTGGGGTCGCCGCTGAAACCACGAGCCACAAAAGTGGCCCCATTCATAATCGCTGAAGTAATCGGATTCACAGGGGGTTCCACGCTGCCAAACGGAGTGCTCTTGGTTTTCATCCCGGCGCAACTGGTTGGGGAGACTTGACCGGTAGTGAGTCCGTAGATCTGGTTGTTCATGACCAAGTATGTCAAATCCACGTTCCGACGTGCCGTATGCAGGAAATGATTTCCGCCGATGCCATAGCCATCGCCGTCTCCACCGGTAACAACCACGGTTAACTCGTGGTTGGCCATCTTTGCGCCCGTAGCTACCGCCAGGGCTCGACCGTGAAGCGTATGCATTCCGTATGCATTGAAGAATCCCGGGAAATTGGATGAACAACCTATGCCACTGACAGTCAGGATCTCGTGGGGCTTGCGTCCCAGCTCCGCACATGCTTTTTGCAGACTGTTGAGGACTCCAAAATCGCCACAACCCGGACACCAGTCCGGATCCACTTTTCCCTTGTAGTCTTTAGGCTTTAAATCGGCAAAGGGTTTATCTTCAGCTATGACTGGTGACATATCGTTTCCTCTCTAGACCATGATCTCTTGGAACGGAACGTAACGATTCGTTTTGCCCGCCAGTAGCTCCAACACACCATTGACAATGTGGTGGGGCATGAAAGGCTCTCCATCATATTTTCGGATGTGCCCGTGGGCGGAAATTCCGGTTTCACTTCGTAAATAGCGAGCGAACTGGCCAGAGTAATTGCTCTCAACAATAATGACCCGCTTGGAACGGGAGAGTGTTTGGGTAACCGCCTCGACATGAAACGGCACCATCCACTTTACGTGAAGATGGTTTGCCATCACTTGCGCGTCCCGCAATTGCTCGGCAGCCTCTCGAATGACACCGTAGGTGGATCCCCAGCCGACTAGCGTCAGTTCGGCATCCTGTGGCCCTTCAACCTGAGGAGGTGCAATCTCACCGACTATGCCGTTGAATTTGCGTGCCCGCTTCTCCACCATCCTGCGACGCTTGTGAGGATTGGTATACTCATCACTGATCAAGACCCCGTCTTCATCGTGTTCGTCGCTGGCAACGACATGCACATACCCTTCCAGGCCCGGAATGGCCCTGGGGGAAATGCCGTCTTCAGTATCCTTGTAGCGGAAATAGCTATTGGAGGTCGAGGGTGTGGTGATCAATTCTCCGCGATCGATCTTCGGATGCAGGTTGATCTCGCCAGGATCAACGCTGAAGCGGCCTTCCGAGATCAACAAGTCGGAAATGACGATGCCGGGACACTGGCATCGATCCACCAGATTGAAAAGTTCGGGGATCGTGTTAAAAGCATCCAACGGATCGCTCGGTGCCACCACGAATCGTTCGAAATCTCCCTGGCTTGCTCCCAGTACCTGCCACAGGTCTCCCTGTTCGGTTTTGGTGGGCACTCCCGTTGAAGGGCCGGCTCGCATGACATCGATAAAGACCACCGGGACTTCCATCATTCCCGCCATGCCGACCGCTTCCGACATCAGAGCGAACCCTCCACCAGAGGTCGCGCACATGGCCCGGCATCCCGCGTGGGCGGCTCCGATAGCCATGTTTGCAACACCAATTTCATCTTCAACCTGGCGAACCATGATTCCCAGTTCCCTCGCGTTCTTGGCCATCCAATGCAAAATCCCGCTGGCCGGGCTCATCGGATAGGCGCAATAGAATTTCACGCCTGCTGCCGCGCCACCCATCGCCAGCGCTTCGTTGCCACTCCACCAGGCCAAGGGCTTCGATCCCGTCGGAACAGGATGCGGGAAGGGTTCAAAGTGGGCCCTGGCGTATTCGAAACCTGCGCGGGCGACTCCAATGTTCTCGTCCACAACTGACTGGCCCTTTCGCTGGAACTGTTGGGCCAGTGAGACCTCGAGAATCTGGAAATCCATGCCCATCAAGGACAGAATCACGCCGAGGGCTACCGTGTTTTGAACCAGTTGGTTCCGGTTATTCTGAGTTAGTTCGCCGACCGGCATTGGGCATAATTGAACCCCCTTGGCCGCTTCGCCCGGTTTGATCGTGTCACCATTGAACACCACCCGCCCGCCCTGTCCCATCAGCTTTAGGTGGCGGTTCATCGTGTCCTGATTCAAACACAGTAACAGGTCCAGCTTGTCACCATGGCTGTATACCTTCTGGTCACTGACTCGGACGGTCAGGAAGATGTGCCCACCTCGGATGATCGATTGATACGCATTATAAGTGTCCAAATGGAGGCCGCGTCGTACGAAGATTCGCGCCAGAGTGTCTCCGGGGGTGGCAATCCCTTGTCCAGCTGCTCCTCCTATACCGAGTGCAAAGTCGAATTTTCCTTTATTCATAAGTGGGACTTCCTCCCTTGACACACTAGTGTGCATGAGTCCAGGCAATCTCGGACTGGTGCGGATGCAGTTGGATTCAAATTCCGCATGTTCTCACCACAGGTGATGCTCTCCTGACAGCTTGCCTTTAGCTGTCATCCGAACGAGATCAAGGTGAGCAAGGCGACGCGGTCAGTCTCCGCGCGTGCTTGAGTTGTCGCTTATTGGCAATTAGAATTTTAGGATACCAGAGATTGGAGTCGAGCGATAGCAATAATTTTTTACTCAGAATTTCATCAGAGAGTTCGGAAGAAGAAACGCCACGTTGTGTTTACGGTGGCATGGACTAAGGCTGATGCGAAGATCGAGTTGCTTTTGCGCCACGTCCAGCCATAGAACACCCCCGCTACCGAGGCCAGAATCACGTAACGCCAATTGGGGAAACCGCCGTTGGTGATGTGGGAAAATCCGAAAAGGACAGAGGCAGTTAACCATCCGATCCAGGGGCTCTTCGAAAGGCGCGAGAGTAAATTCTGCAACAGGCCGCGAAAGAGAAATTCCTCCGGCCAGGCAATAAAAAAGAAAATCGCAATGGCCACGAAAGGCAATGATTTCCAGTCAGTCCAGTGAGGCGCAAACCTGATGAAGTGAATTCCGACGCCCAAAGGAATCGCGATGCAGGCAAATGCGGCAAAACTGGCCAGAACGTAGTAACTCCAGCGGTGTCCCCAACCAATGAAGTACCCGATTCCGCCTATTTGCCGCACCAGGACGAATGAGACGAGTGCAATGTTCAGAGCCAACAGCACCGTGAAGATATAGGCGAGATGCCCGTTCGGGTAGGGCCAGAGCCAGTGCGACGGCGAAAACTTCACGAAAACCCATAAGCCCGAGAGAAGGAGCCAGTCCTGTCGTGCTCCGGCCGGCTTGTCTTTAGCTGATGCTGCCAGCATTGGCGGAAAAAAAACGAGCCCGGCAATGGCTCCGATACGTGCCAGCGAAAGAGTATTCGTTCCAAAGGCATAAACCAGATAGGCGAGATACGTAGCTATGCTGAGAACTAATCCGCCACTGAATCCGTAATTGGAACGGACCGAGTCAGACGTGCCCCTGGCGGCAAGCAGCAGCATCACAGCCAGGAAGTATGCAAATGCGGTGAAAGTCGCCGCGAATGCCCGACCGCCATATCCAAGCCAGAACCCATAAGAGCTTCCACAAACGCATAGGGCGGCCCAAAGGATCAGAGCGGAAAGAGGTCCGAATTGGCGCATGGCAGGCAATTGTTCTTACCTCTCTTGGAAATACGGTTTTCAGAGGCGCCGCAGGGGCGCGGCGTCTCCATAGCGCTGGAGACGGGACGCCCTCGTCCCGTCTCCCAACTTTTTCATGCTACGTGGCGCCCATCGCAGGCGCATGTAAGGCTTTTATGAAAATGCGGATCTTGGTGGAGGGTCGCGCTCCGTCGCGACCTTGGCCCCGACAGGGCGGGGCCCTCCGGTATTTTCATGGACCGTGGTGACCTGATAAGGTTATGCGGCACTTTCATGACAAAAGGGGGTTGCAGGAGGACAGGCGCGAAAAATCGAGTAGCATGTGGCTCGCAGCTCTCTGAGAATTGTGTTCCCTAAGCATTCAAGAAGAGCTTTCGCCTGTACATCCAAAAAAGAATAAACCATTCCACCATAAGAAAGACTAGCGCTGCAAACAGGGGACCATATGAACCCATGGCTTCCGCCGGGGCTTTAGTAAAGATGCC
>DATKMG010000641.1:0-4878 GCA_035541995.1 Terriglobia bacterium | reverse complement strand
AAGGAACTGGGAATTCGCATCGCACTCGGCGCTCAGCATAAGGGAGTACTAAAGGCAGCGTTGGGACGGCCCTTGAAATTGTTGGCTTTTGGTTCGGTGGCAGGACTGCTCTTCGGTATTCTGACAAGCCGGGTCCTGGCTTCCATCGTTTACTCGGCAACTCCTCGCGATCCGCTAGTATTGGCCGGTGTGGTCCTAGTGATGTTTTTGCTGGGGCTGCTGGCAACGTGGATCCCGGCGCAACGTGCGCTGTCGATTGAACCTTTAGTACTGCTGCGCGAGGAGTGAATTGGTTTATTGAATCACCTACAGACCAATCAGTCCAGTTCTCTTCTTATTTATTGGAGTCCTGCTTTTAGAAGCATTAGCAAGAAAGCCGACGTCACTTCCTTTGCGGTGACTTGAACGTGTCCAAACCGAAGCACCGGTATTTCGGCGAGTTCCGAAGAACTGCCGGTGGCCCTTGCCTTCGCGGCATAGAGGGTTTCATGCCAGAAGGGGGTAACGGGGTCGGCGGTGTTGTGCAGCGTGACGAGGGGAACTCCCAGCAGGCCGGTGGTCTCATATGACACCAGATTGGCGAGAGCAGTGGGGTCGGCAGCAAAGCGCGCTACGCTCCCGTTCAATTTCCCGTCGTTGAATGATCCATTGTAAACCTTTCCTATGTTGTCGTAAGGGTTGCCTGCGAGTGTGGCACGGGCGTCGTCGGTAGCGAAGACGTTATACCAAAGTGCATCCACAATGGCATCTTCGGCGTTATTGAAGTTCAGCCCGATTGGAATCTTCGCGGTACTAATGAGCTGAAATGTCGCCCAGAAGTTGGCGCGAATGGCTTTGCGGACCTTTGGCTCGTATACGGAGGACCAGTTCAGCATAAGGGCGGGAGCAATATTGATGGCGCTCTCGCCGGAAGTCCCCGTGACCAGAATACCCGGGAAGAAGTAATCGAACAGGACACGCACATCCCCGAAATAATTGATCTGTTTGCGGAAATCGCCGATTGGCCCGGATACAGCGAGGCCGCCACTGTAAGTCCCGGGGAAGGACTCGACGGACTTGGTGGCCACCAGCCCCCCTTCCGATGCTCCGGTAATAAACAAACGGTTGGCCGGATAGTTTTTTTTGTATAGGGGTATCAGGTCCAAGGTGTCCTGGATACCCTGGAGAATGGCAAGTCCATCCTTAGAATAGCCGGAGGCCGCAAACCCGAACCCCAGATTGTTGACCAGGGTGGGGAGATATGTGCCGTCGGGCAGGAAGAGTTGACTTTGCCATGTATCTGGCGGGGCACCTACCGGGACGTAACCGTGGGCGTACATGACCACATTTCCATTGTAACAACCGCTTGGAGTGGGAACGCAAATAACGTACTGCGCGCCAGCATTGACACCGAAAGTACAGGAGCTCGTGCATTGCGCCACGAGAAGACCGGGGAGCAGAGACAGAGATAGGAGCAACATCAGACACAAACGCACAATCTTAAGCATCAGATCCTCCAGGAGAATCGCGTCTGGCACCTCAGGCGCAGGAATTTTGACTGATAACAACAGACTATAGGGGGAAATACTTTCGGTGTCAAATACCGAGTGAGGTGGTTGTTATTTGCTACAAAGACGCCGCACTCGAATCCTGCTAGACCCATCCTTCCTGGGTTTTCGCAGCCCCAATGACATCGACGTAGTCATTGAATAGTGATATAGTCAGCCCCGATTTATCGCTGAATTCGCTTGCCGAAAATGCCGATATCGATTCCGGTGTGGTCCCCTACGGTTGGACTCATCAGGTTGAGCCTGTTTTCGATAGGCGTGCTTTGGTTCAAATCCCACACCTGCACAACTCAAAACCCAGCCGGCACGACACCTTACCAGGTCATCCATGGATCCACATGGATCTTAAAGGAATCCAGGGGTGTCTCCTGTCGTTGGACCCCAAGGAGTCAGTAAGGCTCGAGGTTTGGTCTAGTTAACGGCAATATGGAAGACAGCATAAGGAAAGTATCCATGAAAGCAAAGTTGCAGAATTCTGGCTTGGGACAAATCTCGACGGGATTTCAACCTATTCAATCTGTCTCATCTGCCGGGCTCAGCCCCGGATCCGACCTCAGCATTCCGATTGCACCTGAAATAGGGGTACAAGCTGGAACCAATTGGTCAGGTTCCCCAACTAGCCTCGAGAATCAATTCCGGCTACTGGCAGAACATGCACAGGTGGGAATGTATGTCTATCAGGATGGGCGGGTTGTCTATGTTAATTCTAAATGCGCAGAAATCTTCGGCTATACGCCGGATGAAGTCTATTCCTTAGGGCTGCTCGAGAACTTCATTGCCGATTCCGATCTTGGACTCGTCCAGAGCAACCTCCGCCAACGCCTTCGAGGTGGCATAGCGAGTCTCCGTTACAGCTTCCACGGAAAACGAAAGGATGGGCGGCTGATCGATGTTGAGGTTCAATCGGTAATAACCCAATTGAACGGAAAGCCTGCGATTTTCGGAACCCTGCTGGACATCACCGAGAGCATGCAGAGAGACCGGGCCTTGCGGCAGAACGAGGAACGTTTCCGCAGCCTGACAGAAAAAACCAGCGACTGGATATGGGAGATAGATACCGAATGGCGCTATGTGTACGCCAGCCCCAAACTCAAGGATCTCTTAGGATATGAGCCGCAAGAGGTCCTGGGGAAAACCCCTTTTGCTCTGATGCCCGTAGAAGAGGCAGCTCGCATCCAGATGGGGTTACAGGGCTTCATGCAGTCTCCCAGAAGCTTCGAGAGACTGGAAAATATCAACCTTCACAAGAATGGAAGACGGGTGGTCCTGGAAACCAGCGGCGTGCCGGTCTATGACGTTTCCGGACAATTCTGTGGCTATCGAGGGATTGATCGGGACATCACCCAACGCAAGCAGGCCGAAGAGGCACTGCGCGGGAGTGAGACGAGGTTCAGAGAATTGGTGGATTTACTGCCTCAAATCGTTTACGAAATTGACAGGCACGGCAATCTCACTTTTGCCAATCAGAAGGCTTTCGATTTATTCGGATATACTCAACGCGAATTTGGCCAGGGCCTGAATGTCCTTCAGATGTTGGTTCCGGCGGATCGCGATCAAGCTGAGCGTAATATTGAAAAGGTACTGGCTGGAGAAAGGTTGCCTGGCCTGGAATACACAGCGCTACGAAAAGACGGGAGCACCTTTCCAGTTCTCATTTACTGCACTCCGATTCTCTGTGAGGAGCAAGTCATCGGGGCCAGGGGGATCCTGGTGGATATGACCGAGCGGAGACTGGCGGAGGAGATGCTGAGGAAGTTGTCGCGCGCAGTAGCACAGAGTCCTGTCTCGGTTGTAATCACCGACAACCAGGGCAACATCGAATATGTCAACCCAAAATTCACCCAATTGACAGGATATGAGTTAGAGGAAGTAGTGGGCAAAAACCCTCGCATTTTAAAGTCAGGGCGCACACCGCCAACTGTGTACGAAGCCCTTTGGAACGCCATCACCTCCGGTCAAGAGTGGAGGGGCGAATTCCACAACCGGAAGAAAACCGGTGAATACTACCGGGAATATGCTTCGATCTCACCTCTGACGAATTCAGAGGGAATAATCACCCATTTCGTTGCCGTAAAAGAAGACATCACCGAGCGCAAACGGGTGGAAGAGGCCCTGCGGGAGTCGGAAGAAAAGTATCGTTCGCTGTACTCTTCTATGAGCGAAGGGGTGGCATTGCATGAAATGGTCTACGACCAAAAGGGTCATCCGAAAGATTACCGGATAATGGATGTAAACCCAGCCTATGAGTCGATCTTTGGCCTCACCAAGGAGCAGGCAATTGGCCACCGGGGCTCCACGGTCTTTAGAAGCGTCCCTCCTCCTCATCTCGATACCTATGAACAAGTGGCCAGAACGGGCATTCCTCTGTCCTTTCAGGCCAGCATGGAGTCCCTGCAGAAGACCTTTCACGTCTCAGTTTTCTCTCCGTCGAGGGGGAAGGTCGCCACGGTCCTCGAGGACATTAGCGAGCGCCTTCGGCTGGAGGCTCAGTTGCTCCAAGCTCAAAAGCTAGAGATGGTGGGACAATTGGCCGGTGGAATCGCACATGATTTTAACAACCTGTTGACTGTCATCAATTGCTATAGCCAACTGCTGGCATTTCGATACAACCCGGAAACTGCGATCCGCAAGGACATAGACCAGATCAGGATGGCGGGGACCCAGGCTGCCCAATTGACGAGCCAACTCCTGGCGTTCAGTCGCAAACAAGTGCTGGAACCCATGGTATTAAACCTCAACGACGTGGTTGGCAAGATGGAAAAAATGCTGCGTCGGCTGATCACAGAGAATATTGAATTGGTTGCCAGCCTCAATGCGCGAATGGCGAGGGTAAAAGCCGATCCGACCCAGCTTGAGCAGGTGATTGTTAACCTGGTGCTAAACTCCCGGGATGCGCTTCCTCAGGGAGGGAAAATCGTCATCGAGACTTCAGATGCGGTATTGGACGAAGCCTATGCCCAGCAACACGATATTGCCAGGCCCGGTGACTACGTCATGATGTCGGTCAGCGATAATGGTTGCGGAATGAATGCGCAGGTTCAAGCCAGGATCTTCGAGCCTTTCTTCACAACTAAGAAGCAGGGCCAGGGAACCGGACTGGGCCTGTCAACGGTTTATGGCACTGTCAAACAAAGCGGCGGACACGTTGAAGTGTACAGCGAAGAGGGCCGGGGGACTATTTTCAGAGTCTATTTCCCAAGCGTAGAAGAAGTTCTGGACGAACGAAAGGAAGAACCGGTCGAGGAACCAGCTATTGGAGGAAAAGAAACGGTCCTCCTGGTGGAGGACGACGACAACGTCAGGAACCTGGTCAGGGAAATTCTCAAGGATC
>DATKMG010000640.1:0-3330 GCA_035541995.1 Terriglobia bacterium | reverse complement strand
GGAGTTCTTTCTTTGGCCGGGGATATGGCCGTTCCGGATTCAATTTCAACCCCTATTCCGGAAGCAATCGAAGCGGTCCTTTTGAACATGTTTTCTCGGGAGCGTCGACGTTCGAAGACATGGTCTCGGAACTGTTTCGGGGCGCATCCGGCCGCCGGAATCGTCGAACCGCACCGCAACCGGGGAGTCATTTGCAGAATGATTTGACCCTAGAATTTGGACAAGCTTACAGTGGAGCGTGGGTCTCGGTATCCATGATGGGACGGAATATCGACGTTCACATACCTGCCGGGGTTGATACCGGTTCCAAAATAAGGGTTCCTGGTCAAGGTGGGCCCGGGCTTCGCGGCGGCCAACCTGGAGATCTGTTTCTAAACATCATCGTCAAGCCCCATCCGGTGATGCGTCGGGAAGGGATTCACATTCAGATGGTAGTGCCTATCTCCATAGGGGAAGCAGTTCTGGGCGCAGAGGTGCAAATTCCAGGTCCCAATGGCGCCTTGTTTCTGAAGATACCCGCAGGTACACAATCGGGAACTGTTTTCCGTTTCAAAGGAAAAGGGTTCCCATCGCTCAAGAATGCCGAGCGGGGCCATCTTTACGCAACAGTTCACGTACACGTTCCGGATAAACTGGACGGCGCATCTCGGGAATTAGTGAACGAATTGGAACGACGCAATCCGATGAACCCCAGGGAACGTCTCTGGGGAAGGAAGCGATGATCGGCAAGAGAGGACTGTCATGGAAGACCCCGGGCAAGAGCCGGAATTCAAGATAACCGATAAGCGACGATTCACCTCGGAAGGTGAAACCAAGGAAAAGCGGCCTGACCAAGAACAGGAGGCCGCGGCGGAACAGCCTTCTGCGGCTGGTGTGGAAAGAGGACAGGAAGAAAAAGAAGAATCACCTCGGCCGCTGGACTTCTCAAGCTTTGTGTTGAGCCTGGCCAACACTGCTCTTTTCCAGTTGGGGTTGATAAAACTTCCCAACGCCGGCGAGCCGAAAAAAGATCTGAAGGGCGCCAGACAGACAATAGACCTGTTAGCCCTCATCGAAGAGAAAACACGTGGAAATCTCACGGAACAGGAAGAAAAGATCCTTAAAGAGACTCTGTTCCAGTTGAGAATGGTATTCGTGGAATCTTCCAAATAAAATATCAACTATAATATCACTGCGTTATACTCCACTGCCCTCGTATTTTGTCGTTCTCACCCCCGAAATCGCCCCTGATGATTTCAGCTATATGTAGCTGTGCTATGCAGTGCTATGCAGCCAAGTTACAACGGATCAGGGCACTCGCCGAATACAAAACGCGTCGTGTCGAAACGAAAAATCCTGTCTATTCTTAATCACTTCGCACTTGGCAACTGGTACTAAGTTCCTGCGAAAAAAAGCCCCCAACCACATGGTCAGGGGTGCTTAGGAAGTTAGGGTATGAAACGGATTGCCGTTTCACCATATCGTGTTTCGGGAGTCACGTCATTGACCCCCCGGCAACGATCTCGTTAAGCGTTGAGACTCCTCAAAAAGGGGAAAAGCTATCCACTCGGCGCTACTGTAGTAGTCGCGGGAGGGATGGCGTGTCAAAGTTGAGCGTTACCTTTCCTCCGAGGGTCCAGGACGTTCCGCGCGGGCCCTCTGTATCTTCCACCACTGGGGGCGGGACGATCCCGAGGATTTGCGGGCTGGTTCTAGTCCTGACACCGAGGTAGTTGAAGCGAGCGAAGATCCCAATACATCCGAATCCTGGACAGGTCCTAGAATACTCGGAAAAGACTTCTATGAAATGCCCGGTCGAATAATTTCCGTTGACTTGAAGTCTCGTATTGGGTCCCGCAATACCGGTAACATCGTACCTGAGGTTGCCCGGCACCCACGGAAATCCCACCACTCGGACTAACAGACCGCAGCATGGCCCCCCCCAGCAGGCCTGGGTGCCGATCAACGGGATATATGAATTCAAGGTCAGATCCGCCTCATCCGACGGTGTGCCGATCGCAAAAGTACTGACGGGTGTGACCGGGCTGGGGTTCTTCAGCTGAAAGTTCCATGAATCCCAACGGAAACCGGCTATGAGATTCAGCCCGCATGGAGAACCGAGAACGAATGCTGCGTCAATCCACCCCCGTGATATGTTAGTACTCCAGGTTCTGCTCTGGATGATGCCATTCCCGAAATTCGTGAGGTAATTCTCTTGTGCATCACCCCCGGTGGGGAACAAGTACCAGCCCGTGATTAGAATGCCCACATTGTCGCTACATTGACAATAGTTAGACACCCCCAGCCACAAGCCTGAAGGATCTGAAAAATCGGTATTGATTTGCTGAAAGCCCAGCCCGTTGATATTACCGGTAAGGTCCAAAGTCGAAGCAAAGGGTCTGCGGTCCCTGTCTCGTCGGACCTCCCACCCGACAAAGAATTGCGTGCAGCATTTCCCGGGCCCCCAAGCCCCATAAAGCCCGGGGTCGCAACAGCTTCCGCCGCCGCTTGATGCCTGACCCCAGGAGGAGCCCCATGGCATTCCCAGCCCAAATAGATCCGCCGCCGCGAATGGGGGAACGAGCAGCACAAAAACAACAGCAAGAAATAAACCTGCCACTCTCCTCATAACCATACCTCCTAATCACCAACACAAAAAAAGCTTCTCGCACCGAAGTGGCGATTGAAATCAGAAAAAATACCTTGTAATGGAATGTTAATCCGATACCGCAAAAAACTTTTATTGTCAAGTAATGATTGGCGGTTTACGACAGTAACTGACAGCATCCCGAGAGCCGTTGAAATACGGAAAGGATCAGAAGGGAACCAGGGAAACCCGCTCGTCAGGCGAAGAACAGCCTATTGTCAAAGAGACACCAACGGGGGAAGGCTCCAGGACAACTCGCAGTGAAGAACTCGTTGCCATAGTGAGCATAATTTTGATGAAAATCCTCTGACCATATAGAACCCCTCGCGGCAAAAGATCATCGATCCTAGAAGCGATGTCGATTTGATGCCAAAATTGCGACTGTAGCTGTGCGGTATCGTTGAGGGAATGGCGTGGCTCTGGAGATTTTTGCAAGTCGAGATGAATTTCGACGATTCCGGAAGGAAACTCATCTCTTCAGCCTTTGAATCCCTTCCTAATCTTCCAATTGTTATATCGACTTAAGAATGAGGGACCCAAGAGCACCCCAAGAGTAACGAGCATGAATAAGGCAATAATAATTACTGCGAGCGAATCAATTTCTGCGGTCATGTTTGGTCCTCTTCTCCGATATTGTCCACATTGCAGGGGCCAGGGCTTTCAAAAAAGAAGGGGCAACCTAGTGTTTCTGCCCTCATTGCGAC
>DATKMG010000639.1:0-3967 GCA_035541995.1 Terriglobia bacterium | reverse complement strand
CCAAGCTCCCAAAGGGAGCGACAGAGTCTAGCCCACGGCGTCAGCCATGGGTGCCAGGACAAGAACGAAAGCCAGCCCTGGACGGGGCGAAAGAACGATTTGTATCATTCCCAGATATATCGCTCGTCGTACCCGATGATGTGTTTCTTCAGGAAAGTAATAAACTCCTCTTGGAACGACACCCTCCGATGATGTTCTTTCTGACTCTCAATATACTCCAACACTGATGTGGCATTTGACTGGCTGACACTAAAGGCTCCGTAGGATTCACAACCAATTCAGAAATGAACCCCCGGAGGGGGGGCCCGGAGGTTCTATTTAACCTGGGGCTGTTTTCCACCACCTATCGACTTCCCTCGATCCTTACCCAATCCACGGCACAACCCAAGCTTCGCCAATCGACCGACTGGCCTGAACTCTTGGGAGTCCAAGGTGGGTCTACCCGGATCTCAACTGAAGGAGTGCGAGAGCGCTTCCATTTGCGGGGAATCGGGAATCGATAGGAATTGAATTGGTCTCCCACGCCGGTCAACTCCGTACTCCCGAGCTTCTTTCCGTCTAAAGAGGCGGTCAGCATTTGACGGAAGCCCGGATCCGGGCAAGATTTGACTGCCCGCACTACAAGCTGCAGTTCCTCGTTATTTTTCAACGCTACAGGCAGGTCAATCCTGGCTATGGGTTCTGCCCAGCGGTATTGGTCTGAACCCCTTAAATAGAAACCGGACAGATCGGCATCGACATCTCCCAGCTCGGAACTTAAGTTCACCTGGTATGGGTTTGCAGAGCTAATGGGGATCAGTGACTGGAGTTTCAAGGAATCCAACATGAGGCCCAACTCCCTTTTGTCTTCGCTGAATCCCTGACCAGCAGGGCTGAAGGTAGGAGTGTGGAATTCTACCGTGTTGACGCCCTTTAGATTCAATAAGGATTGAGGGAGGAGGTACTTAACAACCCGTAATTTGCCACGAAATCGCCCTTCGGCGATTGATTCTCCGTTGAAGAAAATTCTTGCCGGACCCAACTCCACACCCTGGGGCAAATCTTGACCGAGTCGTAGAATCAACAGTGCATCGGTGGAGTTATTGATCCCGGGCAAATCGATAGCGGCAAGGGCGTCGGTCCAACGGTAAGTCTCGTCACTGGTTGTCAGTTCAGTCCTGTAAAACCCGGAGGCGCGGAACCCGAAATTATATCCGAAATTCACCGGGATTGAGGTAGGGGCAGTTGTACCTTCGCGTCCCTGAACTTCATAAATCTGCAAATGAAGGCGGAGAATCTCCATAACCCGGGGAAGCCTATCGTACGGAGATTCCACCCATTCAGTACGGAACTCCAGGCGAGTTTGGGGGATAAATTGAATACTCTGACTGGGCAGAGCCGTTGCTTCTTCGGAGGCGATCAATTTGACCTTCATCCCCTGCTTCAACCAGCCCCCCACAAGCTTTTCGAAGCTGGAGACACTGGGGTGCTGGCTGCCCAGCGGGTAGATGACTTCATGGAAAATGCACTTCAGAGGGCCTGAAAAGAAGTCCTCCGATCTTCCATTTTCGATGAGCACGATATCAGCCGGTTGGAGCATGCCAGCGAGAGTCCCTAATTGAAGCAGGGAACCGCGGAGCTCTGCCTTCCTCATAAATGGCATGAGATTCCCCAAGTTCCCCGTTAGAAGAAGAATGAGGACGACCCCTGAGACAATTCCAGACAGGTACCTCAGGATTGGGACAGGATGCCGGGTTCCCCTTGGATTCCTAGATAAACCAGCAATCCAAACAACAGTAAGCGAGGTCAACAACAGGCAACCAGGAATGACAAATGGCACGTAGCGGCGAATAACCCAGTAGTTGTCGGGGAAGATTCTGGACTTGGCGAGGAAAAATATGGATGTGGCTATGAAACTGAAAAGGAAAGGCAGCAGCATCAGATCTTTTTGGTGGATCAATCGTTTCAAGGCGATCAACAATCCGACATAGGCGCACAGCAGGCCCAGGGGAGTCAGGTACCAACCTAGACGAGGGAGATTGATCTCATTGTAGAGCCAGACCGTCCCGCTGTGGGGAGGCGAGAGAACCACTAGTTCCCTGGCCGAACTCAGCGTTGGTCTTATAAAATAGCCATAGAATCCAAGGAGACTGATTCCAATCAAAAGCCCTATGAACAGCCAACCTTTCGTTTGGCTCCGCTCGTCTTCTCGTGGAGGAATGAGGCTTGCTTTGGCGGCGCCACTTTCATTGAGATGATCGTTGGAACCCGCAGGAACTTGGGAATTCCCGGTAGGTCTTTTGGGTCGGAGCCAGCGCCACAGGCTAATGGAGGCAAGTAGAACCGTAAGGCCTGATGCGGCCACGGCACCCCAGGCATTTTGTCCGGTTATGATCCTCACCAACCCATTTCTGAAAGGCGGGCCCAAGGTGCTGTCCAGGACGGTCTCCAGGTACGGATAGGAGAACAGCAAGGCATGCAGAAGAGCATAGATACTGACCAACACCGTACCGAGGAGGAATGGCCTTTCAGGAAAGCAATGCAATCTGCTTCCTCGGGTAGTCATTAGGCATGTCGTGAGAACGATGAGCACGGCGACGATCAGGACAGAATCGAATCTGACCAGAAGAGTCGCACCCACAAAGAGCCCTGCCAGCAGACTGGCTCGCCAGTGGGAACTTGCCGCGGCCACGCCCAGCATCCAAACACCAGCCAGGAGTAACAATTGGGTCAGGATCTCGCTAAAGGGGCTGCGGACAATCCACACCTGAGCCGGACTAACAAGCATCAGGAGAGCTGCAATATAGCCAACAGGCCTGCTTTTGAATATTCGGCCAGCCAATGGAACCATCACCAGGACACTCAATAGCCCGAAGAGAACATTCATCCAGAAGATGCCCTGAAATCGCCACAACTTGAACCCCAGCGCAAGCCACAAAGGGAAGAGATGAAAGTACTGGGGAACCAATAACCCTTTGGAGGGATTAACAAGGTTGAACCCAGGCATGACTTCAGGATTGGGCGCCTGCACCAGGGGAGCAGCCAGAAAGAGATTCTGCTTTTCTTCCGAATCAAATCCTTGGAAGTCGGGATCTGAGAACCGAAGAGAGCCTGTTTCAGAGACCCGGACTCCAATGTTGACATATTCCCCTGGATCTCTTTGAGTTGTGACGTATTCGGAGACAGGGCTAAATGTCAGGAGAGCAAACACTCCGATAGCTAGAGCCGCAAAGTTTATTTGTGAAGCCCTCATCCTCCCCGACCCTGTATTGAAGATCCAAGGCACAAGCTTGCGGCGAAACACCAGGAACAATGTCAAATCGTAGAGAAAAAGGAATGACAGCCAAAAACGAAATCGGAAGAAGCCGAATTCTGCCGTAATGAGCAGAACGAAGGAAGTGACCAGAATGGCCGACAATGGGACTAGTAGGAGATATTCCAGGAGATCGAGTGAGTTCGTATTCCCAAGCTGAGGGGAGCCATTATGACGTAGATTCGACCGGGAACCGAATTGTCGGCCAAGTGGGCCCATGAACCACAGTGTGGTGAGGCCACCACATAACAGAAAAAGGGATACGAACGCTACCAGGAGAGCATAATCGATGAAACTGGGCACAAACGGCATGTCAAGAACTCCGGACCTCTTTTATGAAATGAAAATGCAGGCATCAAGGTGGCCGCCGGGCGTGTGACCGCTGTCACCTGTCGCGGCGGTAGCCCGGTTCAGCTGCTTAAAATGTTGGAAGGTGACTCATCCGCCAACTGAGAGGTGCTTTTTTCAGCCGGGGAGGCCGAACGTCTCTTGCGGTGGTCTGCCATTGACGTTCCAAATCAAAACTGTCGAAAATACCTCCCGATCTTAAGCCTGCACCTACAGCTGTACGACCCGGGCAAACCGGATGCTGGAACAGCCCCGGATCTGTTGTAGAACCGTTTCACCGATCGCACTGTCGACATTAACGACGCCAACCGCGTGATGATTCCCTTC
>DATKMG010000638.1:0-13966 GCA_035541995.1 Terriglobia bacterium | reverse complement strand
AGTTTGAAGCGAACTGACAGGGGTGGGAATAACGGTAGACCTGACAAATATTAACCATCGGAGTTGTCTTGGTGTCTTAGCGTCTTTGTGGTGATTATTAAAGTCTAAACCTTCACAAAGAGCCCCTTTCGATACATCCAGTAAGCCACCAGCCAGATCACCATCAAGACCGAAAATGACTGTGCCACAGGCGCAAAGGTCCCGATAAATTTGAACCCGCCCGTGAAGATAGTTAGGGATTGGTTGATCCATCCACGCAAAAGCATGTCCACACAGTAAACGAAGAGCGAGTTCATGCTGACGACAATCAGGGGGAACATGGGCTTGCGGATGCCTGCGTATTCAGTCAGCAGGATGAAACCCAGAAGCCCCAGGATGACCCATCCGGTTGTATACAGAGTGTAAGAAGCTGTCCAGAGCCATTTGTTGATGGGTACAATCGGAGATAAGAGTAATCCGGTCGCGAAGGCCGCGACCATGCCGAAAGCGAGTCTCCTCAACTGCTCGGCTCGCGGGCGGTTACTTCGGAGGAGATTTCCAGTCCAGATACCGAAAAGCACTCCTGGGATTTCCGAGAGGAAGTTGATATTAACGCAGGGCCAGACATAGTTGAATCCCATGATGGCGCGATCGATCCTGGCTCCGACGTTGGTCACCTGCGCAAACGCCCCATCCGGTCCCGGGAACAGGAGATACAGGGCAGAGTGCCCAGCTAAGAGCAGGAATGCCGCCAGTGCCTGTTGCCAGAATCTCAACTGCATGAGGAAAAAACAAATGAAGTAGGTGATGGCAACTTGTGTCAGTACATTGTGGAACTGGATCTGCGCGTGGTGTTCCGCGATGGACACGACAATTTCACTGATAATGACAAGCCTGAGACAGCGCACCCATACATGATGAAAAACCCGTCCTGGACTCTCACCCCTATCGAAACGACGCCCAATTGCGAAGGGCATGGCGACTCCCACCATGAAGAGGAAGGCAGGCATGATAAGATCGTAGAAGACAGCGCCGCCCCAAGGTTTGTGCTCAAACTGGTTGGCGATAGCCCGGTAGAGGGGCTTGTCGGGCAGGAGATTGAAACCCAACCCGTCGGACACCAACAAAATCATAATGAGTCCTCGATAGGCGTCGAGGGGAAGAAAGCGATGCTTCTCAATGGCCGGCATGACAGGGCTGGCAGAGCCCTCTGCCCTGACCCCCGTCTGCTCGACTCGTTCAGCTACTAGACTCGAAGACAATCTTTCGCTTGGCCTGTTCGTGCTCATTGTTGTCCTTTCCGAACCCACACACTGCCGGACTCTCCGCCTCCGTTTGACCCCTGCAGAACTACACGGATCGTATACCGGCTTCCGGATTTGTGTTTGGCGAGTGTGAACCAGGTGACCTTCGTGTCAATATAAGTGTTTATCTCCGCGGCGTAATCATCACGGCCTATTTCGGCGCTATCTTCTAACATTGCGATCGATTCCACCAGGACGCCGTTCTGGCCGTTGTCCCGCCGAATTTGCGCCAGGTAATCTCCGGCACTTTCGAGGTATGACGTGACATCCCAGTCAAACGGGCGAGGTTCGTTGGGTTTAAGATCGGAGGCCTGCCATGAGCCAATCTTCCTATTTGAGGATGTCTTATCGAAATACTTGATGCCGAGCAACTCGAAGCGCCGCAAATGATGTTCCAGGCGGGCGTCAAAGTCGGCCTCCTGTCGGGTCTGCTGCGGTGACCAGGCCACTTCCGCCAGAGCTACAATCCGCGGAACCAGCTGGTAGTCAAACACTTTTTCCGTGTCGGCCATATGAGTCCAAAGTGCACCCTGGACGCCCAGGATCCGCTGAGCCTGTAGGTCGCTCAATCCATTTGGGACCGGATCGAACGAGTAAACCTGCTCGGTTGGTGTCTGCGAATAGGCAAAATCGAAGTAGCAATGGGAATTCGGTACCATCACAACGTCGTGACCCACTTTGGCCGCCGTTACGCCACCGTCTATACCTCGCCATGACATGACCGCCGCGCCCGGCGCCAGGCCTCCGCCAAGAATTTCGTCCCACCCGATCATGCGGCGCCCCTTTGACGCGATGTACTTGCCAATTCGTGTCATGAAATAACTTTGTAGTTCCTCAGTATCCTTCATCCCCTCAGCTTGCATGCGGGCCTGGCATTTCGGGCATTGATTCCAGTTGTTCTTCGCCACTTCATCTCCACCCACATGAATGAACTCAGAGGGAAACAATTCCATGACCTCTGAGAAGACATCCTGGAACATTTCAAAAACCTTATCCTTCCCAGCACACAGGGGAGGGGAGAAGGACGGGTCAACCCAAAAGGGGTGAACTTCGAAGGCTTTTGGCTGGGCAACGTCACAGGCCAGTTCCGGGTATGCGGCCAATACTTCTATGGAGTGGCCGGGCAATTCTATTTCAGGGACGAGAGTGACATTTCGCTCCCTGGCATAACGAACAAGCCCTCGAATGTCCTGCTGGGAATAAAAGCCTCCTCGGCTTCCGAAGCGGTTAGTGTAATGCGCTCCCACAGTGGTCAGCTTCGGGTATCTTTTGATTTCGAGTCGCCAGCCCTGATCGTCTGTCAGGTGCAAGTGAAGGACGTTCAATTTGTACAGAGCCATTCGATCCAGGTTCCGCTTGAGGTAATCCGTCGATAGGAACGTGCGGCTGCAGTCCAACATCAGGCCCCGCCAAGAAAAGCGCGGTTTGTCCTGGATGTACACACAGGGCACCTCGATCCGTTCTGTTGATGGAGCCTTACCCTCGATTTCCGCCGGGAGTAACTGGCGTAGGGTCTGAGCACCGTAAAATAATCCCGAGGCCTGGGCTGCATCTATGCGAATGGCTTGCGGGGTGACCAACATCTCGTAGCCTTCCGCACCAAGCCAACCAGGTGCTTTGAGAGACAGCACGATAGGATGGCCCCCCCGGTCGGCATCGGCGGATGGGTGAACAGGGAATTCCCCTCCCGTTGATTTGGAAAGAAGAGTGGACAAGAACTCACCAATTCTCCGTGTATCATTGGTCTCCGATTCCAAATAGATACTTGTGCCCGGAATAACCGAAAAGACTCCCTTTCTAAGTTCCATGGATGCCGGCTTGGGGATGATCGAGGGGACACCGCCTGGACCTCCGGCAATTACACCAGGAATGCTACTGAGTAGACCAAGCCTCATTACAACCGACAAGACAGCGAGCAAAGTCGGAATACGCATCAAGACTCTCCTGTGGTAAACACTTCCGGGAAATGGGAATCCAGCAGAATCCTAACCCGGCCATTGGCCGCAACCAAGAACTAACCGTAGAGACGCCGAGAACAGTTCAATAAACAACAGACGGCAGATACATGCTTTCATGAAAATGCAAGTTTTGGTGGCCACGACAAATGCTTTGGGTTTGTCGTGGGTTTTTGAACACCAATGAGAAGCCCACGATGAATTCAAATTACGAATTCATCGTGGCTACCCCTGCCATTTTCATCCGCGGTGGTGAGCTTGAAAAGATCATGCGGCACTTTTATGAGAATGCGGTTCCGGAGGGTGGTCGCCGCGCTCCGTCGCGGCGGTTGCCCGGGTCAACTTGGTCGCCGCTCGGAGATCGGCTCCCACACTCCCTCCAGGACCGTTATATTCATCCGCGGTGGTGAGCTTGAAAATGCAATGTGCTGTTTTCCCGCTCAAGCTCAGCCCTCGATAACAAGTCTCTCCAGAAATAGGCTACTTGGGCGCCCGCTCCAACCCGTCCAACGCCTTACGGGCGGCGGAGAGCTGTGGATCGAGAGTCAGGGCCCGCCGGAAGGCTGCGGCTGCCTCATCCTGCTTGTTTTGCTTACTCAGTACAAGTCCCAAATTGTAGTGTGCGCCTGCCATCTTTGGATCCAAGCCTATCGTCTTAAGGAAGGCCTGGCGGGCCATCTCCGGGTCGCCAAGCTGCAGGTGAAGGCTGCCCAGCGTGTTATTGGCTTCTGCAGAGTTAGGGTCTATTAGTAACGCCGAGCGTAAATGCTGCTCAGCTTCGTCCCATTTGCCCTCAAGGGTTGCCAGGACCCCGAGGTTGTAATGGGCGGTATAGTCTTGAGGATCAACGGACAGCAGATGCCCAAATTGTTTGCGTGCCCGTTCGTAGTCTTTAGTTTGCAGCCAGATTGTCCCAAGAAGCTCATCCGCATGAGAGTAATAGGGGACTATCGAAAGAACTGCCTGGAGTTCTTTAATGGCTTCATCGAGTAGCCGCAGTTGAAAAGAACTAACGGCCAAATTGAAGTGAGCCAGGACATTCAGGGGATCCTGCTTTAGGATTTCCCGAAAAGTCTGGGCAGCTTCCGTATGCTCGTTCGATCTCTGTTGGTTGATCCCAAGGAAAATCCGGATATCTGAAACCTCCGGAAATTTGTCCCTCAGTTGCAGCAGCTGCGTGTCGGCTTCTTCCAGGCGGCCCGAAGACGCGAGGAGGATGGCATGGTTCATACTCTCAAAGTCATGGACTCGGTCTTTGGGATCAGGACGTGACTCCGAGGAACCAGAAACGGTGCGGCTAGTTGCCACATATCCAAGAGAGTTCAAGGCAGCAACTACTTCCGGGCTGATTGGCTGGGACTGGTCAGAAGGGGCAGCCCGATAACGGCTGCGAAGATTCTGCAATCGACCTCTCAGGGAGAGGGCCACTGACTTATTTGTGGCATAAAGGTTCTGCTTTTCGCCCGGATCCTTGGAAAGATCGTATAGTTCCGGCTTGGGGGCCTCAATGTACTTATAATGACCGTATCGCAGGTCTATCAGAAGTTGAAACGCCCAGCTGATTCTTCTCGTGAGTTGGGTTTGTTTCAAAAACAAAAAACGGAAGAACGGGAAAGCCTCGTGAAAGCGAGTGGCTCCAGGGGAGATCCTACGCGGGGATTGGGCCTCATGCCATCCTCGGCCAGTTCACCATAGAAGCGCCTCATGAACTCTTCAAGTTTACCAACAAGTGGACGAAATTTCACGTTTTCATCGAAATTTGGCAAACAAAAAAAACGCGCCAGTGAGAGAGTACTTGTGGGAAGATACGATAACGCTTGAGGATGAATTTACGGGTTGCCGAGGGTAGCCCAACCTTCGCCCGTGCCCTTAGCGCAGGAAAGGAAATCGTACAAGTCCCAAAAATCTTCGCGTAACAGCAGCGATGGACCATAGATTCCATTAATTCATAAGGAGGAAGACTCATGGCGTTGACTATTCAGACCAAGTCGATCGATGGCGTATGCGTCCTGGTTCCCGAGGGGAGGATCGTCATTGGAAACGAAGTGACCATTTTACGTGAGAAGATCCGAGAGTTGCTGGAGGCTGGTCACAAGGACTTCCTGGTCAATCTAGCCAATGTTACCTACATGGACAGTACGGGCGTGGGTGCCTTGGTGGGATCCTTCGTTACGATCCGCAATCGAGGAGGGCAAATGAAACTCTCCAACTTGAGCCAGCGAACCAGAGACCTCTTGCTGGTGACCAAGTTGCATACAGTCTTTGATGTTCTTGACAACGAAGCCGACGGGATCAAGAGCTTTGCGGCCAAGGGATAGAATCGGAATTTAGACTTTGAAAGAAGCTTAGCCTGCAATTCTCACCACCAAGGCACAAAGGCACAAAGAAAAAGCCCAAGAACCCTTCCCGCCGGAAATTGCGGGGAATCCTGCCTCTGGTTGTTCCGGCAGGCTGAAAGAGAGTGGCAATGAGTGGGGATGCCGATGGACCTCGACAAACCCGCCTCAAAGAGTTTTTCTTGGTGTCTTAGTGTCTTTGTGGTGAGAAATTCGGGTTAGAACTTCCTTCCGTGAAGCGCTTGGGAGCGGAGTTGTGGGATGTTTGGCTTGACCTTTGAAAGAGCCCTTCCAAAGTTGGAAGGGCCGGGTACTTCTCCAGGCCGGGATGATCTGCTTCCACGCCTTATTTTCTCGACTTCACTGTTATCTTGTCCGCAATCATCTTATAGTTTCCTTCGGGGATGATCTTTCTGGTTTTCAACTCGTCCTTTTTCTTATACGGGCGCCCGGCAATGATGTTGTCCGCATAAGCCTCACCGATTCCTGAGAGAGCTACAAGCTGTTCTCTATTGGCGGAGTTGATGTCAAGCCGCTCAGTTTTTTTCCCGTTTGTGTTGTCTGGAAAAGTGGGAGGCGTGCCCACGGGCAGCCTTTGAGCCAAGATAGCGCCGCAAACCAGAATTGAGACCAGAAGCGCGAAAACTAGTGCTTTCAATTGAGCTCCTCTCCTTTGCGAAACTGCCAACAGTTCAAAGAAAGATCCAGGACTCTCTGATATGACGCTCTTAGATTGATGACAATTTCGACTGATGAGTTGTAAATGCAATGTTAAGGGCGGGTCTTTGACCGGGATTTTCAATGCGACCGCCTAACGAAGCCGCTGGCCGGAACCAAAATTCAACCGCGGAGTCGCACAGAGACAGAGAAAACATCTGGACACAAATGGCCGCCGATGAACACGGATAAATGATAGGTAATGGTTGAGATAAGCTTTTGAATAGTCCAAGAGCGGGCTTTGCACCAGCTCGCCCTCGATTTTGTCTCGGGTACCTATCCTCGTACGAGGAGGGGCATGCTGAATCGGGTACTTCTTATGGAGTCCTTATTATCCTCCCATGGGGTAGCCGATTGCCTTCGCCTGATGGAGCAATCGTACTCTTGTCACCACTTGTCCGGTTTGACACTGAACGATCGACACGGTAAGGTGACAAAATTGACGAAACTAAGACTCAATAGATGGCAAGGTTCAATAGGAGTGCGACGTTGGTGGGTATTGTAGCTGTATTTCTGACTGACAAGTCCTGCATTCATCGAAAGGTCCACAGCTTTTGATGTTTTGGGATGTGGGAAGCCCCTAACTGGCACCTCTGAAGTTCTTATCTTAGAGGTAACCGATACGACGCATGGAAGGATTAGATTCACAAAAATCCCGGCAAATTCATTCCAAGCAGACCGAATTCCTTTATGATCGATTGACTATTGGTTTGATTGCCACTTCAGTCAATTCGGTTATCCTCACTATCATTCTTTGGGGGAAAATCTCTGATTGGGTGTTGACAGCATGGCTTGTTTGCATAGAGTTTGTGGCCTTGCTTCGATATGTTCTCCTGCATCACTACCGGCGTCGCTCGTCAAATCCTGTTGAGAACAAGACGGACTGGGGGCAGCTGTTTCTCATTGGGGCAATGCTATCCGGTATCTGTTGGGGTTCGACAGGGATTTTCCTGTTTGCGCGCGATTCAATTGCCCATCAGACCTTCCTTGCATTTGTCCTGGGGGGGATGACGGCTGGTGCCGCGACTGCTTATTCGCCCAGGATGATCGTTTATCTATGCTTTGCACTGCCGACTTTGGTCCCAATCATCATTCGGTTATTTGCAAATTCCGGGGATATTCACATTGGCATGGGAGGGATGGGGCTGGTCTTCTTGATTCTGATGGTGGACAGCGCACGCCGCATGAATAAGACCACTTTGAATGCTTTGGTACTGGAAACAGAGAACCAGGAACTCGTTGGCCATCTGACCGCGGAAACTAAGCTCACCAGGAAGCTTAATGCGGATCTGAGATCAGAAATCGCCGAGCGCGCAATGGTCCAGGAGGAACTCAGAGTGGCTCGAGATTCCCTTGAACGGCGAGTTCAAGGAAGGACTGCCGAATTGCAGGAGGCTCTGGAGAAAGTTAAAGTGTTACGGGGATTGATTCCAATCTGTTCACTCTGTAAAAAGATCAGAGACGATCAAGGCTATTGGATACAGTTGGAAGTCTTCATTCGGGATCATTCTGAGGCCGATTTCACTCATAGCCTTTGTCCCTCGTGTGCCTCACAAATGTATCCCAGCCGCGGCAGAGGGATTCATTAAAACCGGCCCCTCAAGGCAGATACTTCTCGACGGAAGTGGGTAAGGCCCTCACGATATCGTTGTAGGTAACAATAGCTGCTAGCAGGATCAACAGAGCAAAACCGACTTGAGTGATCCGCTCCCGGAGTTTCAAACTGAGATTCCGACGGATCAGTGCCTCAATCAGAATAAGCGTGATGACTCCCCCGTCCAGAATTGGGATGGGAAGGAGATTGAAGATTCCGAGATTCAAGCTGATGGCAGCCATGAGGTAGAGCAGGTCTGAAAAACCGCTCTTGGCAGCCATCCCGGATTGGCGTGCTATGCCGACTGGCCCTTCGAGCATGCGGACCGAAACTTCCCGTTTCAGTAACTTATGCAGGATTTCAAAGATCAGCCCCGTAAATTTGATATTGGTTTTTGCAGACTCGGTGAAGGCCTGACCGATTGTCAGATTTCTTACCTTCATCTTAGGGGAATGACTGCGTTCTATCCCTATCATCCAACTGTTGGCGGTTTTATCAAAATAGGGTCTGACATCCAGGGTTAGAGTCTTTCCCTGTCGCAGTACAGTTATCGGGATCACTTCTGTGGAGGTATGCTGAAGTGCGTCTCTCAAATCCTTGCCTGCTTTTTCGAGGTCCACATCCCCGATCTTCGTGATCTTATCGCCCGGCTGAATTCCCGCCAGAGCAGCCGGCTTGCCCTTCAAGACGCTCTTCACTATCAGCTCGGAAGGATCGAAAGGAGAGATTCCCAGATAACCAATTCGCTGGCGGCCTTGAGGTTCGGGAACGACAGTGACTGGAATCTTCTGCCCCCCCCGAAGGACTTGCAGTTCCAAGGGTTGACCAGCGCTGGTAGCTACTGCGATAGAGAATTGTTCCCAGGTGGGATCTTTCTTTTGGCCTGCTTCATTGATCTGGTCCCCAGGAAGCAGCCCCGCCTTTTCGGCGGGGGAATTGTTGTCGATGATCCCGACGACAACCGGTTCTTCTAGCCAGGCTGGGATTTCAAATTTGTGATGGAAGAGCCCGGCCAGCAAGAAGACTGCAAGGCAGATGTTCATTATCGGCCCCATGACAGCAACCAGGAATCGCTGCCATTTTGGACGCGAGAGGAACTCTTCGATGCTTCCGGTGATATCGTCGCCGGGGTTTTCGCCAGCCATCTTGACATAGCCGCCCAGAGGAACAGCACAAACTCGATAGTCCGTCTCCCCTTTCCGAAACCCGAAGAGGCGGGGACCGAATCCGACGCCAAATACTTCGACCTTAATCCTTAAGAGCTTGGCAACTAGGAAGTGTCCAAACTCATGAATGATCACCACGGTTCCAAAAACGAAAATAACGCTTAACACATTGGCGGAAAAAAACTCCAGCATCCAGTCATCTCCCTAGTGAACATAGTCCCTATCGATAATTTCGTGCGTCTCTTTACGCACAGCCTGGTCAAACTCCAGCACTTCTTCAATGTCGGCCAGGTGCCGC
Source organism: Terriglobia bacterium (assembly GCA_035541995.1). Lineage (GTDB taxonomy): Bacteria > Acidobacteriota > Terriglobia > Versatilivoradales > Versatilivoraceae > DATKMG01. The sequence goes on along the minus strand of DATKMG010000638.1, from coordinate 4,617 downwards.
CGCGAGTATGGAGCGAGGACTTGCTCGACAACCCGGTGAATATCTGTAAACCGGATGCGTCCTTTCAAGAACTCCTCCACGGCCACCTCATCGGCTGCGTTTAAGGCGCAAGGAAGACCACCCTGTTGCCGGGCAGCCCGGAAAGCCAACTCCAAACAAGGTAACTTCGATAGATCAGGCTCCTCGAATTCGAGCCTGTGCAACTGGCTGAATTCTAAGCTGGCCAGGGGGGTTTCCAGCCGCTGGGGGAAACTCAAGGCGTACTGTATAGGATACCGCATGTCTGTGGCCCCCAGCTGGGCAATAACCGACCCATCAATAAATTCTACCATTGAATGGACAATAGACTGAGGATGAATCAAGACTGAAATACGGTCCACGGGAATTCCAAACAGCCACTGGGCTTCCAGGACCTCGAAGCCCTTGTTCATCAGTGTCGCCGAATCGATCGTGACCCGACGCCCCATATTCCAAGTGGGATGCCGCAGAGCCATTTCGGGAGTCACATCCCGTAGCCCTTTGATTGACCAGCCTCGAAACGGTCCACCGGAGGCGGTTAGAATGATTCGCCGGAGCTCATCGTTAGTTCCGGATCGCAAACACTGGTGAATCGCGCTGTGCTCGCTGTCGATGGGTAGGATAGTTGAATGGTGTTTCCTGGCGGCTTCCATGACCAATTCACCGGCAGCCACCAGGATCTCCTTGTTGGCCAAAGCGATGGTTTTTCCACAACAAATTGCTCGATAAGTGGGCTTCAGTCCGGCTGTTCCAACGATTGCGCTTACAATGACTTGAGCCTCCGGATGGGTCGCGACTTCCAACAAGCCCTCTTTCCCGCCGACAACCCGTAAGGAATTCTTAGAGCGATGAATAGCAAGTTCGCGGGAAAGTAGGTCCACGGAGGCGGGATTGGAAACCGAAACAATCTGTGGGCGGAATTTCTCGATTTGCCTGGTTAGCAGGGAGAGGTTGTTTCCAGCCGCCAACCCTACCACACGATACCGCTCGGGGAACTCCTCAATGACCTTCAAACAGCTTCGGCCAATGGACCCGGTGGACCCGAGAATGCTCAGAGGCTTCATAGGTGGAAGAGCTTCGTATAACAATAGAGAGTTGGGGTAGCAAATATAAGGCCATCAAGGCGATCCAGCATTCCGCCGTGACCCGGCAGAAGATTGGAGGCATCCTTGACCCCCGCTCCCCGCTTCAAAGCAGATTCAGCCAGATCTCCGATCTGACTGACGACCCCCAACACTCCTGCCAACAAGAATAAATGGGTCAACGGAAGCTGCGGGAGGACGAATTTCTTGGTCAAAAGGGCAGCTACGGCACTGGCGGCGAGTCCTCCCAGGGATCCCTCGATGGTTTTCTTAGGGCTGATTAAAGGGGCCAGTTTGTGCCTGCCTAGGGCCCTTCCAATGTAGTAGGCCCCAGTGTCCCCGAACCAGACCACTGCCAGCAAGAAGAGAATCCAATTCCCTCCTTGAAGTTTAGTCTCCATTTGTGACCGGATCAATATAAGCAATCCCAAGGTTGCTGGTACATAAGCCATACCCAGCAGGCTGGCTGCGGCACTGGGGAGAACTTGGTTAAGGCGCTCGGGATTCCTGAGGCCAAGAACAAGGAACAGGACCGCTGCAAGACCGAAGAGGAGGAACGCCATAGATTGATTATTAGGATTTAGATAAAACCCTAACAGTAGTATCAAAGAACAGAGATGGCCCCAGATGCGATAAACTTGGATTCCACTTTGACTGGCGAGCGAGTAGTACTCTTCCAAGGCAAGTATTGTGGAGAGCACCACGGCAAGATCAAAGTAAATGGGATTTGGGCACCTAATGATATAGATCAGGATGGGGACTGCGACCAACGCCGTCAGGATTCGCTTCATCGACTCGACAGTCCTCCGTACCGGCGATCACGCTTTTGGTAAGCAATCAGCCCTTCGAATAGGTCCTTCATTCGGAAATCAGGCCACAGGGTTTCGGTAACCCAGATTTCGGCATAAGCGATCTGCCAGAGCAGAAAGTTGCTGACTCGGAGCTCCCCGCTGGTTCGGATCAACAAGTCTGGGTCGGGCAGACCAGCAGTATAGAGGCAGTCCCCCACCGTCTTTTCATCAATGTCGCCAATCTCCAACTGACCTGCGACATGCCTGGACATTAGGAGCTTGAAGGCATCCACCACCTCAGCTCGACCACTGTAGTTGAGGGCCACATTGAAACGCAGACCGGTGTTGCTGCTCGTTAGTTGCTGAGCCTGCGCGAGATCTCGTTGAACGGAAGGATCCAGTTCACTAATCCTGCCCAGCGTTTCAAACCGGATGTTGTTTTCTGTGAGAGTTCTTAATTCCTTGTCGATAAACTCTCTTAGTAGGTCCATCAAGGTGGCAACTTCCGAAGGGGGCCGCTTCCAATTCTCAACCGAAAAGGCATAGAGCGTAAGAACCGACAGCTTAAGCCGGGCAGCCGTTTCCACCGTCTCTCGGACTGCATCGATTCCAGCACGGTGTCCCACTACTCGGGGAAGTTGACGTTGCTCAGCCCATCGGCCGTTTCCGTCCATGATAATGGCAATGTGGCGAGGGATCCTTTCCAGATCAATTTGCCGGAATAATTGCTCCTCGAGGGATCCTTCCTCCAGGTGGCCTTCGAAATTGGCACGAATTTCCTGGCTAAACAATGACATAGAGACTAGCTTCGAGGCGGGAAGAGCACTCCTCGCACGTTAGTAGCTTACCGAGACCAGAAATAAGCCTTTGGCCGGAGCGGTAGGTCCTGCAAGCGAACGGTCCTTAGCATTGAGTATGGCTTCCATGCGGGATACGGGCAACCTTCCCTTACCCACTTCCAGGAAGGTACCTACTAGATTCCTAACCATATGATGTAGAAAGCCATTGGCGCAAACGTTATATTCTATTAGATCCCTTTTGCTGTCAAACACAAAAAAAGAGGAAGCCACGCGCCGGACCTTTGATTCCAGGTCTGTGTCAGAATCGCAAAAAGAGCTGAAATCATGTTCCCCTAAGACCCGATGGGCAGCCTCGCTCATGGCCGCGAAATCCAGAGGTCTAGGGTGATGACAAACGAATCGATAGTCAAAAGGAGTACACCACTTCGAGGTTAGGATCCGATAACAGTAATGCTTTAGCACGGCATCCCGCCGGGCGTGGAAAGCTTTGCCCACTACTTCGATCTCCAGGACGCGGATCGAAGGGGGGAGGAGGGAGTTTAGTGCTTTCTGCAAACTCCCCACGGGGATAGGGGTGCAGGTATAGAAATTGCACACTAGGGCCAACGCATGAACCCCTGCATCTGTTCGGCCGGATCCGTGCACTTGGACTGACTCGTGTGTGATCCTAGAAATTGCTTGAGTCAACGTCCCTTGAACCGTAGCAAGGCTCGGCTGAATCTGCCAGCCATGAAAATCCGTCCCGTCGTATTGAAGGACCAGCCTTAAATTTCGAGATTGATCGCTTTGCTGAAGATTGGCGGATTGCTGGTTTTCACTCATGATTCAATTCAACAGAGGATTGGAAGGAAGACTGAAGGGCCTAATAAGTGCTCAGGTTCCAGGCCCAAGGTTTAAAGTCCAAGTTCTAATGTCTAAGGTCCAAGGTCCAAAGTGTGAGGGCGAGAAGGAGATTGAAGATCATTCAGGCTCGACTACCGGGCTTGATTGGTGTTGAACCCGCCTGGCAGAACGGACATTCTTCTGGCTTATAAGTCGGGATCGAGAGTGTCCAAAGACTGAAGTAGTCAACTCCCAGATCCACATTCCCGCCGCTTCGGTCAACTATAGATGCGGCGCCGGCGACAATTCCACCGTGAGAAACGACGACTTGAATGGTCTCCTTTGTGGATCCCCCCGTTGTGACCACATCCTCGATCACAACGGCCCTTTCTCCCGCTGAGATCTCGAAGCCCCGGCGCAAACAGAGGACCCCCTTCTCCCTTTCGGCAAATACCGCACGGCATCCAAAAACCCTGGCCACTTCCTGACCAATAATGATCCCTCCAATGGCTGGTGAAACTACGACCTCGGGCCTGATTACACCCAAGGCCTCAACGATTGACCTCGCACAGAATTCAGCGTATCGCGGCCACTGCAGGACTCGCGCACATTGGAGGTACTTATCGCTGTGCAGTCCGGACGTGAGGAGAAAATGCCCACTCAACAAGGCGCCTGTCTCTTCAAAAATCGCAGAAACTCGCATAATCTTTGGAAGACTTGGGCCAGCATAAGGTTAACCCGCCAAACGATCGGGTTGTCCGGTAGCGAACATGCAAATCCCAGAACCGTTCAACCAGCTCGTCGCTTTAGATCTCTGCTGGAGCAAGATCATCTCAGAAAGCTCTCCAGATATGGGGTTATCCCGGCCAAAAGTTTATGAACAATAAAGACTTAGCCCCACTGTAAACTCAGCATCATACCACTAGGGAAACCAGAAATCAATTTGACACGGCAAAAGTCACTCTGGCAGAGTATATGCTTCTAGGACAATGAAAGAAAGTGAAGGGCCTGTGAAAATGTGGAACCTTAAGGCCCTTTGTTTCGTAATGATTGCTTGAAGTTCTTTCAATGCGTTAGGTGCCAAAACCGAAAATTCAAAAAAGG
>DATKMG010000637.1:0-6929 GCA_035541995.1 Terriglobia bacterium | reverse complement strand
GCTAGCGGAATCGGGATAATTCTGTTACCCAGGAGTTGGACACCCGTTTCCAGCGGACGGACGGACGACCCTGGGCTATCAAATTTTGCGTGTTCAGTGGGCTGCAACCACGCCGAATTTGCTCACTACCCCAGAATCACTGCCAGAGTCGCCAGTTGCTTGATCATTCTCCTTTTCCTCTTCAATTCCTTCGCAGCGCACATTCTGTCTGCTAAGGATTGCGGCGCTTGTACGAGATGCTATAAATGGCTGCCCGCGCTGGCAACAGAGGGTCGTCAGAAAGCTCTATCCCATCGGTCAGCCGTGTCGGGTCAAAAATCAGTTTCCGCTGAGCCAGCTCGCTGTCTTCGGCTATCTTTATCACTCTCAGGGTACCGAGCTCCAGTATGCGCCGGTCGTCGGGCCAGGTGATGGACCCATCATCAGTCCGGTCTCCGGGTCCTGCAATCTGGGCGACCAGACTTAGCTCGGCGGACCCCTTTGATAAGCGTTCGCGAAGTTCGTCAAAGAGAAAATCCTGGGATCGCTGGGCGGCTTCGGAGGCATTAAGATGCGCTTCACCCCCTGCAGGATGAATTTGATAGCGAGCATATTGACTTGCGCCCTGCCGATTAATGAACCGGAATGCATTCACTCCGTAATACGATTCGGTCATGAAACTGACCGGCGCGGGTTTCTGCCCCGTCGCAAAAGCCAATGCCCGCGGGCGGGTCCCCAGGAATATCTCGATGGGCGTCGGTTTCTGCGCACTTGGACCGCTGGCGGCCAGAGCCTGTACGAATCCGAGGAATTCCTCTGCCGTCCCAACCGGGAAACCGTTGTAGGAGTGGGCAACGATATCTGAGTCCGTTCCACCAGGGAGGTGGAATTTGATTCCCAGCCCGCGGGGACTTGCGTTCGGGTCTGCATCGGGAATGGTGGGGACGCCTGTCGCATCAGAGAATCGAATTGTGACCGGTACAGAGCCACGTTGAAAATGCAGCGCTCGGCTCAGTGAGGCGGCAGCCGCAGCCGGCGTGAAAGTGCCTTCGCACACAATACCTTTTGCATGCGCGGCGCGGTAGCCGGGATGGGTTCCAAATATTAATTCGAATGCATCGACAATGCGCTCGTAGAGCTCTTGCTTTTGAGGTGAAGTCGCCGAGGAAGGCATGGCCATGGCATAGCTCCTTTCTAAAGGGAAAAGACACCCCTGCTTAGCGGTTTTTTTGTCGTAATAGTTACGACCTTGATTGTTAACTTAACATCTACATCTAAGCAAATCAAACCTCCGAAATCGTTTCTGAGCCCATCGCTTCACCGGCCTCGGACCCGATCATCGTGAATCCGAGGATGCGATCGTCATTAGGGCCGATTAGCGCTTTCATGAATCCACGGGTCTCACTGGTCGTACGCGTGCGCAGCACGGCAGCTATCGGCAAACTCACGACTCGAACCGCGACAGCGCGGCGCCGCGGTTCGATTTCGGTGAGTGGGACTGAGGTTTGTCAGACCTTCGCAAGGTTCGACTCTTTGCTCAAACCTGGATTGAGGAAGTTAACGATTACTCGCACCCCGAATTTGCATCACTCTATCGTACCTTGACCTTGGGTTCGACCGACATCCCCGGCCTGAGCAGGTGTTCAGGATCCTGGCCCTTCTCAAACACGATCTTGACCGGGATTCGCTGGACGACCTTGACATAATTTCCAGTGGCATTCTCGGGAGGCAGCAAACTGTAGCGTGCTCCACTGGCCGCAGCGAAGTTGAGAATATGGCCGTCGTAAATGCGGTCGTAGGTGTCGACATAAATCTTCACTGGCTGGCCGGGCCGCATATACTCCATTTGTGTCTCTTTGAAATCGGCAGTCACCCAGATGTTTTGGCTGTCGAGCGGGACGAGGGTCATCAATTGCTGACCCGGCGTGACGTTCTGTCCTGACTGGACCGATCTTTGTCCTACGATCCCGCTCACCGGCGCCACGATTGTCGTGTATTGCAGATTCAATTGCGCTTGCTGCAAAACTGCAGCGGCCCGCTCGCTTTCGGCACGCGCCGATTGGGCTCGGGATTGTTGCACAGAAATCTGTTGAGGGCGGGTCTCAGCATATTGCAATTGGGCTTCTGCTTGCTGCAGCTTCGCGCGCGCCTGAGTGACCGCCTGTTCTGCAGCCGCGGCAGATGCTCGGGCAGCTTCGACAGCGGCCGCAGTCGCCTTCTGGCTATCCAAGGCTTGAGTATAGCGCTGCTGCGGAATCTCATCCTTTTCTGCAAGCGGTTTATAGCGGTTGACGTCATCCTGGGCCTTCAGGTCATTGGCCTCAGCCTGTCGCAGCGCGGCCTGCGCGGCTTCAAATCCCCGCTGGGCGGCAACAAGGCCGGCTTTGGAACTCTCCAAGTCGGCTTGGGCGTTAGAGAGCTGACTCGACGTATTAACGGAAGTGATCACAACATTGGTGACGGATGCCGCCGCGTTGGCCTGGTCATTGGCCAAAGTCGCCTTGGCATTGGCAAGCGCCACCTCATAATCCTTGGGGTCGAGTTGCACTAGCACTGTCCCCGCCTCAACGTACTGGTTGTCGTCAACGGTGACGCGAGTCACATAGCCGGGAATGCGGGAACTGACCGGATAAATGTAGCCGTCAATCTGCGCGTCGTCCGTAGACTCCCAGGCAGCCAGGGATCGATACAACAGAACCGTCGACGCGATGATGACAATGAGGGCAATCACAAACAAAAAAGCCCGCCTGCGCTTTTTCGCACGGGCCACTGGAGGCCGTCCCGGGCCCACTACCGGGCCTCTTGGTTGGGGCTCGGCGAGCCCCCCTGTCTCTTGATTCTGTGTTGCTGTGCTCGTCATATTTATTTACCTCACCCCCAGATACTGCAAGGTCGATTGTTCGGCAACTCCGAGAGCCAAAGCCAGGGAGATCTTTGCCAGATTAAAGGCGTAAAGACTGGCAATGTAGGCCTGATTCGCCGAGGCCACCGATTCCTGGGCCTGGACGACCTCGAGATTGTCCGCGACCCCGGCTCTGTTGCGGTCCTGCGCCTGTGCCAGGGTCTGGTTGGCCAGGTCAATGTTGCTTTTGGTTACAGCCACAAGTTCGGATGAGGACTTGAGGTTGAAGAAAGCCGTGCGGACGTCACTATCGATCTTGCCGCCCAGGTCGGCGAGTTCCGCCTTGCGTTGCTGAAGGGCAGAGTCTGCCTGCAACTTGTCAGCCCGAACTCGACTCCCCTGAAATATAGGAATGTTCAATGTGGCGACGAAAGCGAACGTCCCGTGTGACGTGCCAAAGTTCGGACTGCCAATGTCACCCACATTTGTGTCCGCGGACAACCAGGGGTAGTTCTCGGCCACAGCGGCACGGAAGGCAAACTCAGCTGCCCGAACCTGTTCCTTGGCGCTCAAATAGTCGGGTCGTGTTACATAGGCTCGCGTCAGGGCCTGGTCCAGCGTGATAGCGGCCAATGGCGCGTAAGGAACCGAGTCCGTCAAACGAAATTCCTGTCCGTTCGGGAGCCCAATCACCCGCGCCAGCGTCAGCTTGTCGATGGCGAGCAGATTCTGGGTGGCGATTAGCCTTTGCTGCTGTGTCTGCAGTTCCACCTGAGCCCGCAGCACGTCGATGCTTGCGATTACGCCTTCCCTATTCAGGTCCACGTCATTATCATAAAGAGTCTGGGCAGTCTTGACTTGAGCGCGGATCGAATCGACCGTGGCCAAATCTGAAATCACCAGGAGGTAAGCATTGCCGGCGACGAGAACCACCCGTTCGCGATTGCTCTTATAGGAGTATTGTGATGCCCTTTCCGACTCGGACGACGACTTTAAGGTCTTGATATGAGACCAATTGAAAATCTCCTGCGACAGGTAAGCCCGCGCGTCCATGACGCCGAAAGGCCCCACAACCTTGGGGATGTAGACGCCAGGAAAAGAGAGGTGAAACCCTAAGGCTTCGAGATTGATTTGTTCGACGGAGCTACTAATGTGCGCCGAAACAGCTGGGAGTAGCGGGTTCAGGCTATGCAGGCGTACAGCGTGAGCCGCTCGAGTCTCTTCTCCGCTCTCAATCACTCCGAGGTTGTATTTCAGTGCCCGTTCCAGTGCGGTGTTGAGAGAAAGATCTAGCGGCATTCCCGTGGCCGGACCGGTGGGCACGCTACCGAGAAACGGGCTCTGCGCCTGCACGCTCGTCCCGCTCGACTGCCCCAGGCCTGATCTTGGAACTCCAAAAAGAAAAAGGCACAGGGCTAGAAGGGAAGAAACCACCTGCCGGGCCGATTGATTTCCAACCATCGCAACTCCTTATCGATGCGGAGGCTATAGGTCATGTTCGAACCTTTTCATACCGTGTTATGGCATCGAGAATGATCTCGACCGCCACTTCTTCTCCCATTCCCGAATTGACCATCAAGTGGAACTGGTGCCTGCCAGGCCAGTCGATATTGAAATATCGCTTAATAAAAGCGGCACGGTCACGATCGACCGTCTCTCCGAGTTCGATTGCCTCTTTCTCGCTCTTCCCAATGGATAGCAAACGGCGGACCCTTTCTTCAAACGGAGCATAAATGAAGACGTGAAAGGCGTCAGGGCGGCTGCCCAAATAGTAGGCGGACCCCCGGCCCACGATCACGACTTCGCCGGCATCGGCAAGCTCAGGCAGGAATTTCTGCATGACCTCGCGGACACACTCGGTATCGACCATCTTCAACCGAGGCGCATTTAAGCTCCCCTCAATACTGCCTCGCAGGAAGGTCTTGAGGAGCCGATAGTAGGCCGGATCTCTTCGTTCTTCGTGTTCCTCGACGGCACGGCATTCGCAATCCATCCGCCGAGCAATCTCTTGAGTCAGCAGATGGTCCCAGAGCTTCCAGCCCAGGCGTGACGCCAGCTTCCGGGCGATCGCGCCCCCTCCGCTTCCATATTCCCGCTCAAGGGTGATGACTCGGATCCCCATAATTACCTCGTTCGTCGGCTATGAAGACGACATGATGCCTAAGGGGTTCGAACTTCAACTGTCTGTTCGAAATCCGAACCCCGGGCTCCAGCCAATGCGTCTCGGCCCTTATCCCACTGCCATTTCTCCGCCAGCACCCGGCTGGTTCTTTCTCAGGGCAAAGGAAAGCAGGAACATTAATCCCGCTCCCATACACAGAACCCAGAAGGTATCGATGTAAGCCAAGTTCGTCGCTTGACCGATCAATGCCCGGTAAAGCCGGCCATAAGCCTGATTCGCGGCCCGTGGAGCATCCAGACCCGATGTGGCGAGATGTGCCGCCAGAGCCTTGGCCGCACGGCCTAAGGTTGGCTGGCCTGGTGTAACGTGCGCGACGAGATGCACCTGGTGGAATTGCGCCCGGCGCGCAATCAAAGTGGTTACCATCGACGTTCCGATGCTGCTCCCGATGTTGCGCATGAAGTTCACCATCCCCGCAATATTGTTGCTCTTCTCGGCCGGCATGCCGACATATGAGACCAGGTTAATGGGAACGAACAGGAACCCCAGGCCGAATACCTGCGCCACTCTTAAGATACTGGCGCTCCTAAAGCTGACCTGGAGATCGAGTTGCTGTGTGGAAAGGTACATCCCAAAGCACAGGGTCAGCCAACCAAAGGCGATGAGGTAACGTGCCTGAATCTTGGAAGTGAGCGTCCCCACGACCGGGAACAAAAACAGCAGCACGAGGCTCCCGCCGGAAAGCACCAGACCTGCCGACTCGGCCGTATAGCCCATCAGTGTTTGCAGGAACAGGGGCATCATTACGAGGCTGGAGAAAAGCATAATCCCCAGGACGAAAAACATGGCGTTGGCGCCCAGGAAGTTCAAATTCCTGAATAGACGCACTTCCACAATCGGGTCTTTGTGGAACCATTCCCAGATGACCAGCGAAATGAGCCCCGTACCTGCGAGGATAGCGAGAGTGAGGATAAAACGCGATCCGAACCAGTCTTCCTCCTGCCCTTTATCGAGCATCACCTGCAGGGAGCCTACGCCCAGCGTGAGCAGGGCCACGCCGATATAGTCGATCTTTATTCCAGCCCCCGCAGCACGTTTTGCCCAGGGCGGGTCTTCGATCAGGCGGCGAACCAGGAATAATGCCAGAAGGCCGACCGGCAGGTTGATGAAGAAGATCCAACGCCAGGTGTAATTGTCCGTGATCCACCCGCCCAGGGTCGGTCCTACAGTCGGGGCGACGACTACTGTGACGCCATAAAGTGCGAAGGCGATGCCGCGCTTTTCGGGAGGAAAGGTATCGGCCAGGATCGCCTGCGCCATGGGCTGCAGCCCGCCTCCTCCAGCACCTTGCAGCACCCGGAACAGGATGATTGCGCCGAGACTGGGCGCAAACCCGCAAAGGAGCGAACTCAGGGTGAAGATTCCGAGGCAGACTATGAAAAATCGCTTGCGGCCAAACACTCCGGCAAACCATCCGCAGATTGGCAACACGATGGCGTTGGAAACCAGGTAGGAGGTCAACACCCAGGTGCTCTCGTCGGTGCTCGCACCAAGGTTGCCTGCCATGTAAGGGAGAGCCACGTTGGCGATGCTGGTGTCGAGCACCTCCATGAAGGCTGCCATAGCGACTGCCACCGCAATCAGCCAGGGGCTGCTTTTGGGCCGCCAGGGTTGGAGTGGCAGGGGAGGCACCATGCTCCCTTTTGCCGAGTCACCGGCTGGCGAGGTCATATCATGTTCCAAGTCGTCTGCCATCTTCCTCTGGTTTTGTTTGAACGTTCGTCCGGGGGTGAACTCCTTTACGCCGAAGGCCTCTGAATCCTCCACCCACAATAACCACTTTCTTTCCGTTGTTCATATGCCACGGCATTGCACCCCGACCTCCGCGCGGGGAGGACGAAACCCATGATTTATCTTCGGCCCAGCAGTTCTTTGGCCGCTGCCGCCACGCGATCCGGCTCGAAAGCGAACTTCCTCTGGAGCTTC
>DATKMG010000636.1:0-4150 GCA_035541995.1 Terriglobia bacterium | reverse complement strand
TCGGGAACCAACGGAAAACCCTTTCCCTGAGCTGGTCCAGGAGTTCGTGGCGGCGCCGCTGCCATGAAGTCAATGAGGTCCAATCCTGCAAGCGGGCTGTAGGAATAAGGAGGTCGTGGATTCGATAGTTGATAGCATCGGAAGGAAGCCTGGCGAGGCAGGCCAAGGTTTCAGGGGTCTCAGGCTGGATCTCGGTGGCGTCTAAAGAATGGGTGGGATGATTCAGCCAGCTGCCCATCCACTGACGGACCTCCCGCAAAAACAGAGGAGCGTCAGTATGGCCCACATCGTCGTCGACTTCTCGAACTCGTGGTCCCCCCGATCCACTGGACTGGTATAGATCGTAAATCTTCTTCACTTTCTCGAAGACCTGGTGATACCCATCGGGAGGGAAATCGGAGTCCTTTCGGCCACTGCATATGATGAGCGGGCGCGGTGCAATCAATGCGCCGACGAGCGGGAAATCTTCCAGGTAGGTATTGTGAAAATAGATGCAGTCGCATTGCCCGGCCGCGTCCCAGTGGGCGGCTTGCGAACCGAAGGTGTAAGTCGAGCACACCGGCGCCGCCACGCTAATGCGTTCATCCAGGGCCGAGGTATACCAGGTGACCGAGCCTCCGCCTGAGATGCCCGTCATCCCGATGCGTGTCTTGTCGACTTCCGGACGCGTTTCCAGATAGTCCAGGGCTCGCATGGCATTCCAGACTTCAGTCCCAACCGGAGTGTATCCGAGAGACAGCCAGTTCCACAGATTCAAATCGTGGATCCCATGATGAATACCCGCCACCTCGCCAAACTCCAGCGTATCCAGAACCAGGCAGCTATACCCGTTGGAGGCATACCAGACGGCGCGGTCCTGGTAAGAGGATTTCGCTCCCCGGGGATCCGGCGAGTGTCCGCAGACATATAGAATCGTGGGAAGGGAGCTTGCCAAGCCGTTAGGAATATAGAAGTTCCCAGTGACATAAAGCCCGGGCAGACTCTGAAAGACGATCTTCTCAATCCGATAATCGGATCGCTGAACCGTACCGGTAATCTGGGTCTTAAGCGGGGTACGTTTTGGCAGCGGATCCAATCCCAGCATATAAAGCAATTCCCGCCGGAGTGTCCCCCGCTGCTTTTTCCAGCTCTCCAGGCTGTCAATGGAATTCAGGCACCTCTCGGAAAGGTTGGCTGCGGTATCCTTGAGATAGGTCAATACCAGCTGGTGGCGCTTGTCGGCGCCGTCTTGTGCGAAAGCCGTTCCAATCGTACAAAGCAAGACACATACTGGAACGAACGAATACGTTCTTGGGGTCATAGACATGAATTCAGGGTTGTTTCGAGATCGAAAAGATATCAGCCAAAACCAACGCAATGGCCCCCAACAGGCTCGGGGCTTCCTTTAAAGAAGTGGGTCCAATTTCCACGCCTTCCAGATAGTAGCTGGGAACTCGACCCCGGACAGTAGCAACGATCTCTTCTTCGATCAAGTCCCATGCACCAGCCAATTCGTCCCCTACCGTCACCAGTTCAGGATTCAGGCCGAAAAGAAGATTCGAGATTCCGATTCCGAGATACTTGGCCGTACTCTGCAATGCCGTCCGAGCCGCATGGTCACCCCGGCGAGCTGCCTCTATGACCTCCCGGATGCCCACTTTCTCAGGCGATGGCGGCTCGCTTGTGGAGCCATTGCGCGACTGGAGGTAACGTTTAACGGTAGCCATGTCCGATGCGTAGACTTCCCAGCAGCCATAGTTACCGCATACGCATCTTTCCCCATCCGGAACCAGCGAGAAATGGCCGAACTCGGCTGCCCCATCGCGGGCCCCGTTGAAAATTTCCCCGTTCAGAATAAGACCCGTGCCCAGACCATCACGCGTGGTAATGTGAACCAGGTTTCGTGGGGCTCCATTTTTGCTTTTGCCGAACCAGAGCTCTGCGAATGCAGCCAGCTTCGCGACATTCTCAAAATAGATGGGAAAATCCAGATGCTTCCGGAGGTAATCTCCAGCCGGAACGTTCATCCAGCAGAAGTTTTCGGCGGCAATGATCCTGCCGCTGTTCTTCTCAATGTAGCCGGGCAAGCCGATTCCTACGCCGGCGACTTCGACCCCGCGCCGGGGGCGGGAATGGTCCGAAAAGCTTCGAATCTTTTTGGCCAGGCGGGTAAAGAAGGTCGGATCCTCGAGGGTCGTTTTGAAATAGGCTCGGTCGATGAGTTCCCCGTTGAGGTCCGCCAGAGCCAGGAGGGTTTCTTCGCGGCCCACTTCCACACCCAACGCCAGCAGTTTTTTTGGATTGAGATAAAGATGCTTGGGGCGGCGGCCGCCTCCATACCGTCCGCTCTCTCCTTCGTAAATCCACCCTTTGCTCAAGAGGCGATTGCTGATGATGGTGACGGTGCTTCGCTGCAGCCTGGTCCTTTTTGAGATTTCTGCCCTCGAGATGGGTTGATGCTCGCGCACCAGATTCAAGATGAGCTTCTGGTTGATCTCCTTGATCATGCTCTTCCCCGCACCCTTGGCCGTTTGGAGATCAAGTTTCCTCATGGCAGCCCCTTGTTCATTCAATGAATCATTTTCCAATTTCTGTGCAAAGTCAACTGCGAAGTTTATCCGGCCTCGGTCCATCAGGCGGCCAGCGCCCGTTGGCAAGGGAACGGGAAGGAAACGATCTTGCCGGGGTGTTCCGAGAGGTCGCGACGAGGAGTATGAGTTTCCGTCGGTTTATCGAAAAGCCCATCATTCCAAGTCTGGCTTCCCAGAGAGGCCGACCCGGGGCACAAGGAGAGGCCCCCTCGGAGATGCTCCTAGGACGGGTCTTCCAGTCCCAAAATGGAAACTCGACGACGGAATCCACCGGTAAGAAACGCCATATAGGCCAGGCCGGCCACACACCAGATGACACCTATCCACTTGGCAGTGGCAGAGAGGCTGGCAAAGATATAGAAGCAAACGAAAAAGCCGGCTAACGGCAGCAGCAGGTTTCGAAGAAAATGAGCCCGAGGTTTGACTCTCAAGAAGTAGTGGCGGATAACGCTGCCATTGACTCCCATGAAGCCGATGAATGCGCCGAAATTGACTGCTTCCGCAGCCAGTTGGAAGGTGAGACAGAATCCCCCAATCAAGGTTACCAATCCAATTGTGAGCACGCTGAATGTTGGCGTCGAAAATCTAGGACTGACGAATGCAAAAACGGAAGCGGGCAAAATCCCATCGCGGCCCAACCCGTAGAGCAAGCGTGAGGCGCTGGCCTGTCCGCCTACGGCGCTGGCGATCCCGGCGACCATCAATATGAACGTCACTGCGCCCAGAAGGGTTCCCCCACCCACCCGACGTGAAACGTCCAGGAATGCAGTTTCAGTCTTGGGGTAGGTGGAATAGTCAGGCCAGGCGAGTTGACCCAAATAAGCTTGCAGTACAAAAAGGAAACCGGTGATGACGCAGACGAGGACGGTGGCGCGCCCGATGTTCCGACGTGGATCGTGGGCATCTTCAGCCAGAGTGCTGATACCGTCGAACCCGAGGAAGCTGAATACGGCAATAGAAGTGGCTCCAATCACCGGCGAGAACCCGAATCTCGAAGGGTTATAAAAAGGTTTCAGTGAAAAGACTGTCCCTTCACCCACGCCGGATAACAAGGCGCGAACCGCGACCCAAACGAACCAAACTACTACAGCGCCCATAATGGCGGTCATTATCAGATTGGCACGGTTGGTGACCTTCAGGCCAAACAGGTTCAGGGCAGTGATGGCCAGAGTGAAGAAGACCACCAACAATCCTTGAGGTACGACGGGAAAGAAGTGGCCAATAGTGAGGGCCATGTAAATGACGCTCAGGAGGGGCATGAGGACATAATCCAGCAGCATAGTCCAACCGACCAAAAATCCCGCCAGGGGATGCAGCGTGTGCCGCACGTAACTGTAAGCAGATCCAGCTGCCGGGAAAGCCGAGGCCATCCGACCATAACTGACCGCTGTCAGCAGCATGGCCACAAAGGCGATCAGGTAAGCCAGAGCCATGTGGCCCCGGGAAACGCTGGAGAGAATGCCAAACATTGGAAAAGGGGCGGTGGGTGTGACGAAGCTGATGCCGAAGATAACCAGACCCCACAGCCCCAGCACGGGCTTTAATCCTCCGGTATGCACTGAGCTACTCATGCGGCTGCC
>DATKMG010000635.1:0-2765 GCA_035541995.1 Terriglobia bacterium | reverse complement strand
TTCATCAGATTCTCACTCCCAAGCAAAGTAAGATGTCGACAGGGGAAGGTCTATGAAAGAGACAAATCCTGAATCTGCGGATATAATTGCAGACGTAGTTGAGAGTCTTTTGATTCCCGGGAAACTGGTCTATAAAATTCTTTCGGTCATAGTGACTTTGTCCCAATGCGAACGGGCAGCGGTGTTTGCCATGGCACCGGGGAACAAGTTTGAACCGAAAGCTCAAGTGGGCCTCTCTCCGAGCCACTTTAGTGTCCTGCGGGATGTCCTCAACAATTTCGCGAATGAGCTGCATCATACGGCGGGATTGGTTTATGTGACGGACACGCGGAAGGATGAGAAGTTTCGCAAAATCTCCGTCCTGAAGGGGGCAGATATTCTTTCATTTGCCTGCATTCCGTTTAAACTCGAAGCTGACGTCCAAGGGATTCTATATCTTGATAGCACAACCCATACCCGGATCTTTTCCTCGACGGATCTGGAAAGGATAAACCGCTATGCGAAGCTGGTCACTCAGGCCATGTTGAGAGAAAATCGGCTTGGTGAAGATGAGCTTAGGATTGCCACTGTATCCGTCAACGATTACCTGGCGGAGCGTTCTCTGGACGAGCTTGAGCATCAACAGCTTTATTCCCTCCTCGAAAAGAACAGCTGGAATGTCACCAAAACTGCACAACTGATGGATATGCCCAGGCGGACCCTCTATAACAAAATGACTAAACATGGGATCAAGAGGCCACGGCGCGGACGGCAGGGAGCGGCTGCCGTTGCCTGAGAATCGACAAGAAGCAGGTTGCCTCTATTCTGGAAGAAATTGGGACACTCCTCGAGTTAAAGGGAGAGAATCCTTTCAAGTCGCTGGCCTATACCAAGGCTGCCCGAATCATTGAAGGGCTCGGCACGAATCTGAGAGAACTAGTCAGCAGCGGAGAAATCTCCAAGATCAAAGGGATCGGAGACGCCCTTTCCCGGAAGATCACAGAGCTCGTAACCACGGATCACCTTGAATATTACGATGGACTTCGTGCCTCTTTTCCTGAGGGCATATTGGCGATGCTTTCGATCGCAGCTTGATTTGGACTGGCGCTTGCTTAAACACGCCAAAGAACTCGGTATGATGACCTCTATCAAATCCGATGCTCACGACGTTGAAGGATTTCAGCACATCCGGTTCGGAGGGGGGATCGCCCGCAAGGGTTGGCTGGAGCCGGCTGACGTTCTTAACACAAAATCCTTGTCGCACGTCCTGGATTACCTTGAAAGAAAGAAAGCTGCTTGACGAAGAAGCCTAAGTTTAACCAACCTCGCATTTTGATAAGCCGCGTCTATACCAAGACTGGTGATCAGGGGGAAACAAGCCTGGTCGGTGGCCATCGCGTGCCCAAGGATGCATCTCGAATTCAGGCTTATGGTACGGTTGACGAATTGAACTCCCTCGTTGGTTTGGCCTGCCAGACAGCTCAGGGTCTGGAATCCAGTTTTCCCCGCTTCGGTCAATTAAGCCGGGCTTTGGTTCGAATTCAGCAGGAGCTGTTCAACCTGGGAGCAGCTCTGGCCACGCGAATTCAGGACCTGCGGTCCCGTCAGCCCCGCATCAGGGAGGAAGATATCTTGCGATTGGAGGAAGAGGTCGACCGACTGAACCAGGAATTACCGGTCCTTCATTCATTTGTTATTCCTGGAGGCAACCGAATTAGTGCCGAGCTGCACGTTTGCCGCGCCGTTTGTCGCAGGGCCGAGCGGTTGTGCGTCAGTTTGGCTCACGAGGAAGAGCTCCTACCCGAGACCTTGCCATACTTGAACCGTTTAGGTGATGCGTTCTTTGTATGGAGCCGCTGGGCCAGTCTGGTGTTAGGCCAGGTCGAGACATTGTGGGACCCGAACATATCGGATGAGCAAGAATAAGCACAGGTTGATTGTCAACAAGTGGTTAATCTGGCTGTTGTATAGATTCCGATTTAGTTTAATGGAATTCGGGGAACCTGCCGATAAACTGAGTTAGCAGGCGAAAAAGCCCGCAGTGTCACTAGCGGAGGTAATCGATGCCCATTGACGGGATCAATGGCAAATCCCAGGCAGAGTTGATTCAGTTTCGAACTGAGAACAAAGAGCTTCCACGCGATAAGCGAGGGCTGTCAGAGGCAATTCCCGCGAAGTCAGACGAGGATGATGTGCAGGTATCTGCCAAGGCCCAGGAGTTCCTCAGAGTGAAAAAATTGGTGGATTCCTTGCCGGATGTCCGGATCGACCGGATCAATGAGTTGGCTAAAGCCATTGATGCCGGAACCTACAATCCAAAAGCTGAGGTAATTGCCTCAGCCCTCATCGACAAACACACGATTGATGAGATTAGCTGAACCGCCCGTTTAAAACAACCCCTGAAACACGATATTGATAGACACGATTGATTCGTTTGCTGAATCAATCGTGGGCTTTTCAAAACCTCACAAATGCTTACGGCTATCGCCCAAGATGCAGTACCTGTGGCTGCCAAAACTAGCACTCTCATAGAAGTGCCCCATGACTTATTAGGTCGCCACGGTCGATGAAGATGGGGGATTGGTTCGGAGTTCGACCTTTAGGTTGTCCTAGTTTCAGGCATACTAAAGCATGAACTCTGAACTCATTTTCATAAAAGTGCCGCATGACCTTTTCAAGCTCACCACCGCGGATGAAGATTCTGGTTTTGGGGGGAGTGTGGGAGCCGATCTCCGAGCGGCGATAAGTCTAGACTCGGAGGTCGCCGCGCAGGAGCGCTGCTCCCA
>DATKMG010000634.1:0-28347 GCA_035541995.1 Terriglobia bacterium | reverse complement strand
CCGGCCATGCAGGGTGGATTGACCAGTAGGCGGCTAACGTTCAGGGAGATTTTCTCCTCGGTAATCCATAATCTGGTCGTGCGAAACGTCACGTGGGTGTTCTTGGACTCTGTCTTCTTGGTCAAGAGGGAAGATTTGCGCTTTTCTATGGCGGCGTAGCAACACTGGATGACGGAAGCACCGATCTTTGGGTCGTGAATAGGAATGAGCAAGTTATGATCCGAAGAAAACAATGGCTGATTCCTTAATTCTTCCGGTCGATGGGGCTTCATATAAAAACGCCCTGGATTAGCTCGCAGTCGACATTTTAGACCGTCTTACTTCAGGGCGAGCTCCACCTGCTTATCGCGATTCTCGATCACCTTGCCAATATTCTCAATGGCCCTTTCCACGGTATTCTTGGCGACAGGAGTGCCTCCAGTCAATTTTTGGCTCAATTGTTGCCCATGCAAGACGAGGCTCGATTCGGCTCCGTGCCCGGCCCATGAGTCCCCTTTCTCAAGGTGCGCAATCGCAGCTTTCAACTCGTATCCCGTTCTGATGCGTTCCTTGTCATTCCAGTCTTGGAGGGCCTTCTGATTATGGACTCTGGCTAACGCATATTGGGCCGTGGCGAAAGTATTCGAAAGAACCTGTGTTTGAGGGATTGAACCGGTCTCGACTCTTGCAGCTAGCGTTTCCAATTCGTTCCAAACCGTTTCCAGATCTCTCCTGCCCTGTTCAGTGCTTCGACTCGCCTGCAGTTTTAGAAGCGCCTCTACCTTGCGAATCTCCGTCACAGCCGTCACGAAATCCTTCCTCAAGAACGCTTCCTTTGCGTTATTCATGTGCTGCCCGGTCGACTCAACAAAAGGAAACCATTTTTCCACTCCGACAACGGCCCAACTATTTTCCATGTCAACCTGATGAGCTTTAGCAAAGACTCTATCCAGGGCTTCCAGCGAGGTGACGGAATTCTTGTCCAGCGAGTCTGCCAGCTCATCCATTTCACTGATAACTGCGCTGAGCTTCGATCTATCTGCTGGAGATGCCGGCCCCACCTCCTGTCTCAGAAAATCGGCTCCTTTACGAACTTCAGCCGCTGCTGCCTGAAAGTCAGTTTGCAGGTAGTCCTGCCGGGCGCGTCGGATGTTTCGCCCCAGTTCGTCAACGACGGGGACGTAATTGTTGCCTTGGGTGATCAGCCAATCATCCCCCGGATTGGGAGGCTTCACGGCTTCGTTTGTCTTTGCCGCCAGGGAGCGGTCTGTCCCGGACTGCAATTGATTTATCTTCCCACATCCCTCCCAAACCAGAATCGAAATGCCCATGAAGAGAGGGAATAAGAATCTAAAGGTTCGCATATGCATCTCCATTTCATGCGGGGCCTAGGCCCCAGCATTCTGAGGGTTCTAAAGTCAGGAGACCCTTTCGGGAGACTTCCCCTTATCCGTTCATGCAACTCTTCTGCCACCCATGCGAGCACATGCCTGGCGTAGTAACTGCAAGAGATAGGGGCCTCCTGGAATCGATAATTGCACAACTGCAAATAGCCGAGTGAGGCATATCTGCCTGGGCCAGCATAGTTGACACAGTAACGGGCTCCGGTCTATCGCTTACTACCACAGTTTGAGTGCAACTGCGTAGCCCGTCAGCAACCCGTGGAAAAAAGCCTGCCGCCCCTCGTCGCGGGACTCTCGGTAACGCTGAGACGCTTTTTCGAGTGCCTTCAGTAATCTCTCTCGGCGTAGCTGATGAGTCCCGTTAGAATGGAGCTTATTGAGTAACACCTGCACGGCTTGATCGTCCGCGATAGTAAACCGATGTGAATGTTGCCACACAATAGACCTCCTTACTTCTTCATCATGGGGCCACTTCTGTAATCCGTGTCTTCTGCCAGGGCCCCTACCAGCATGACGCCTCTGGCCTCAGGTCATCACGTCGTGAGGTTGTGCAAATGGGTCTCCAAAATCCGGAGCCAGAGAGGGAGACTTGGAAGACAGAAGAAACGGGAAGAACTCGTGACCTCGAGACGTTGTCTAACCGATGATTTGCACACTCTCTCGTGGGGCAATCCTGCACTTCAATGAGATTTCTCAAGTCCCAATTGAAAGGAAGTCTGTATCCGAATTAAGTCGGTTTTATTGGATCTGCCGGCCCTGGGCTCGATCCAGCGAAAGGAGGGACACGTTTGTGAGAAGGGTCAAAACCGCCACACTTATATGTCCTTGAGATCTGAGGGTTTGCTCGCAACCAATTGCAAAACCGCCACAGCGCTATCCTCTGATATGATGGTCCTGTCCCCTTCAGCAAATGGATAACTCCTTCTGAGAACACGCGGATTCGCATTTGACCTCGGTTTCCGCTTTCCCTTGGCCGTAATCATGCTTGCTCTACCCCACGTAGAAAGGCAAATTCAGGAAATCGAAAGTTTGATCGGGGCTTGGCCTGGGCTTGACCAGAGCAGGTGCAGAACCAAGTCCGACGGAGACCGCTGCCTCATCAGTACCGGAACACGGTGCTCCTTAACCGTTGAAGAAAGAGACTACAGGGTGGCTCAAACATTTCATCCGAGTACAAACACGATCTTCAAAGTGGTCATTTTCGGTGCGGTTTTCTTCGTTGGTGCAGGTCTCTGGTTTCTGGCGGCCTTCACACGCTCACCCTATACGACACGAGCCTATGTTCCGCGCGGACAGCCCGTTCAGTTTAGCCACAAACATCATGTCACTGATGACGGCATCGATTGTCGATATTGTCACGTCACGGTGGAAACGTCTTCATTTGCAGGGATCCCCCCGACCAAGATTTGCATGAATTGCCACTCTGAACTGTTCACGAACAGTCCATACCTTGAACCGATTCGCGAGAGCTGGCGCACTGGGACGCCTCTTCACTGGACGAGGGTTCACGACCTGCCTGATTTCGTTTACTTCAATCATAGCATTCATGTCCATAAGGGAATTGGATGTTCAACTTGCCATGGGAGAGTGGACCAAATGCCGTTGACCTGGCAGGTCGCTTCATTACAGATGGAATGGTGCCTCGATTGTCACCGCCATCCGGAGAGGTTCGTAAGACCGCGAGCTGAAGTATTCAACATGGCCTGGGAATCGCCGGCCAATCAGTTGGAACTGGGAACCAAGCTGGTGAAGGAATATCGAATCCTGGACTCCGCTCACTTGACCAGTTGTGATACCTGTCATCGCTGAGGGGAAGGGGCATTATGCGGGAATGGACTGAAAGGCTCGACCTGGCTTCAATGCGCGCAAGACTCGCAACCAGTCGAGGCAAGGAGTATTGGCGTACACTTGAAGAACTAGCCGAGACCGACACTTTCAAGGAATTTCTTGATCAGAACTTTTCGCAGCAAGCGCCTCTGGGGCCCGGTCCGGTGGACCGCCGCAGGTTCTTGCAGCTTATGGGTGCCTCGCTGGCACTGGCAGGCTTGGGCGCGTGCACTCGCCAACCGGCCGAGGAAATCGTTCCCTATGTGCGTCAGCCTGAAGAGATTTCCCTGGGGCAACCTTTGCGTTTTGCCACTGCATTGACGCTGAGCGGGATAGCAAGCGGTGTGCTCGTGGAAAGCCACGAAGGGCGTCCCACCAAAGTGGAAGGTAACCCGGATCATCCTGCCAGCCTGGGTGCAACCGATGTGTACGCCCAAGCTTCCGTCTTGGCTCTGTACGATCCAGACCGGGCGCAAACTGTCTCTTACATCGGGGATATCCAGTCCTGGTCTGCTTTTCTCGGAGCGATTCGCTCGCAATTGGAACGATGCCGGGCGCTGAAGGGTGCAGGACTGCGAATCTTGACGGGAGCTGTTTCCTCACCCACGCTGGCATTTCAGATTCAAAACCTGCTCCATGAAATACCGCAGGCCAAATGGTACCAGTTCGAACCTGCTCGAGGTGAGGGGGCACATGCAGGGACGCTCCAGGCCTTTGGGGCTCCAGCTAACGCGGTCTATCATTTCGAGAAAGCCGAGGTTGTCCTATCTCTCGATTCCGATTTCCTCTCTTCAGGAGCGGGTTGGCAGAGATACGCTCGGGATTTCATGAAGAAACGTGGCCCTGACACAGGAGGCGGCGAGATGAATCGCCTTTATGTGGTCGAAAGCAATCCGACCAATACGGGGGCAAAGGCCGATCATCGACTGTCGTTGTCGCCAAGTGCCATAGAGAAGTTCACAAGGGCTTTGGCCATAGAACTAGGGGTATGTCCGAACGAGGTTCAAGAGGTTGGAGGTCTTCCTTCTCGCTGGTTCAGTGTGACTGCACAAGACCTGCGCCGGCACAACGGCGCGAGCCTCATTGTCCCGGGAGAATACCAACCGGCCGTTGTTCATGCCTTGGCGCATGCCATGAATGTGACCCTTGGAAATGTCGGCCGTACGGTTGTCTATACTGATCCAGTCGAGTTCAACCCGGTCAGTTCCGTCTCTTCACTTCGCGAATTGTTGCAGGAGATGGACTCCGGCCAGGTCGAGATTCTCCTCATTTTGGGTGTGAATCCTGCTTACAGTACCCCCACAGATTTGAATTTCGTGAAATCGATGTCGAAGGTCAGACTGCGTGTCCATTTGGGCCTTTACTACGACGAAACTTCGGAACTCTGTCATTGGCACATCCCCCAGGCTCATGATCTGGAGTCCTGGAGCGATGCGAGGGCTTATGACGGAACCATATCGATTATTCAGCCACTGATCGCCCCCCTTTACCATGGGAAAACGCCTCATGAGTTCCTGGCTGCTCTTACGGACAAACCGGAACGATCGAGTTACGAGATCGTGCGCGATTACTGGAAAACTCAGCGTCAGACGCTATGGCAAAGTCGGAAGCCGGCAGAGAGGTCGTCAGGCGAGATGTCGGAGGGCAGGTCTGCCAATCTGACTGGCCACGGTGAAAGCTCGCGAGCGAGGAGGAGGACTGCAAACTCTCTTCACTCCATGTCGGCTGACCTTGAGTTCGAGCTATTCTGGCGAAAGGCCCTGCACGACGGCTTGATTGAAGGCACGTCCTTGCCCGCGAAAGCCGTGGCTTTAAAGGACGGCTGGAGCACTCAAATCTCTTCCCGCAATAGCCCGAAATCGAGGCGGGATACTGAAGCAGGTCCTTCTCTTACGTTGGAGATCCTGTTCCGACCTGATCCCACCGTCTATGATGGCAGGTTCGCCAATAACGGCTGGCTGCAAGAATTGCCCAAGCCCCTCACGAAGCTTACTTGGGACAACGCGGCACTGTTGAGTCCCGCAACAGCGGAGCGGTTCGGGATATCGCAGCAGATTGCGAATCGGGGTGGCGAACACGGCCAGGTTCTGGCAGACAGAATCGAGCTCGAACTGGCGGGACGTAAATTATCTGCTCCTGCGTGGATTGTGCCCGGTCATGCAGACGGATGCATCACGGTCCACCTCGGTTATGGACGCGACCGGGCTGGCAGCGTGGGGACAGGGCGAGGATTCAATGCCTATGCAATTTGCCAATCAGATCATCCCTGGTCTGACTTGGGTGTCACGATCCGTAAGACTGGGGGAACTTATCCACTCGCCTGTACCCAGTATCACCACAACATGGAAGGCAGGGATTTGCTGCGGTCGGGCTCACTCGATGAATACCGCATGAATCCGGGCTTTGCCCAGGATGAATACTCGAAGGCGCATCGCACCCCCTCTCTGTATCCCGATTACTCATACGCCGGTTATGCCTGGGGGATGGTCATCGACCTGAATTGTTGCGTAGGCTGCAATGCCTGTGTCGTTGCCTGCCAGGCGGAAAACAACATCCCGGTTGTGGGCAAGGAGGAAGTTCTGCATGGCCGCGAAATGCACTGGATCCGCATAGACCGTTATTACCGGGGCAACCCGGATGATCCTGAAACGGACTTTCAACCCGTATTGTGTCAGCACTGTGAAAACGCCCCGTGTGAGCTGGTCTGCCCAGTTCAAGCCACAACCCACAGCGCGGAAGGCCTGAACAACATGGTGTATAACCGTTGCATTGGGACCCGCTATTGCTCCAATAACTGTCCTTACAAAGTTCGGCGCTTTAACTTTCTTCAGTTCGCAGACTGGGATACTCCCAGCCTCAAGCTCCTCAGGAACCCTGACGTAACAGTTCGCAGCCGCGGGGTCATGGAGAAATGCACTTACTGCGTGCAACGGATCACCCAGGCCAAAATCAGTGCCGAGAAAGAGGACCGCCAGGTTCGGGATGGAGAGATTGTCACTGCGTGTCAAGCCGTTTGTCCTGCCAACGCCATTGTGTTCGGCAACATTAATGACCCTACAAGTCGAGTTTCAAACTTGAAAGCCTCGCCACGTAATTATGGTTTGCTCTCTGAATTGAATACTCGTCCCCGCACAACCTATTTGGCTGCGGTCCGCAATCCGAATCCTGACTTGAAAAAGGCTTAACAAGATGCCTGACGAGCCCTCCCAACCAACGGCGAATTCTGAGACAGGAATAGTTCCTGTTATTCAACCGGGCTATACCTTTGCCTCGGTCACCGACCAGATCAGCTCAATTGTTCTGAGACGGCGCTCGCCTACTGGATGGATGATCGGCTTCACGATTTCAGCCGCTTTTGTCCTGTTGCTGTTACTGGCAATTGGGTACCTCCTGGTCGAAGGAGTTGGAATTTGGGGAATCAACATCCCTGTGGCCTGGGGATTTGCCATCGTCAATTTTGTCTGGTGGATCGGGATAGGCCACGCCGGAACATTGATTTCAGCCATCCTGCTACTTCTCAACCAAAGGTGGAGGACCTCAATCAATCGGTTTGCGGAAGCCATGACACTTTTCGCCGTGATGTGCGCGGGCTTGTTTCCTTTGCTTCACCTGGGACGCCCCTGGTTCTTTTATTGGCTATTTCCTTATCCAAATACGATGACGGTACAACCTCAGTTCCGCAGTCCTCTAGTGTGGGATGTTTTTGCCGTTTCTACTTACTTCACGGTTTCGTTGGTGTTCTGGTATGTCGGCTTAATCCCCGATTTGGCCACCCTGCGTGACCGCTCACGGAACCGGGCCGAGCGTATTGTTTACGGTTCTTTGGCTCTGGGATGGCGAGGGTCGGTTCGACACTGGAAACGCTATGAGATTGCCTACCTCCTTCTGGCGGGATTGGCGACACCTCTGGTTGTTTCCGTCCACACGGTGGTCAGCTTTGACTTTGCGATTGCCATATTGCCCGGTTGGCACACCACGATCTTTCCCCCTTACTTTGTGGCTGGGGCAATTTACTCGGGCTTTGCGATGGTGCTGGTACTGGCTATCCCGCTCAGGGTTTTCTACGGGCTTGAAGGCTTTATCACTATGAGGCATCTCAGGAACATGGCCAATATCATGCTGGCTACCGGCTTAATTGTCGCCTATGGCTACGTGATGGAATTCTTCATGTCATGGTACAGCGGCGATCAGTTTGAGTGGTTTATGACAGTCAATCGAATGGCGGGGCCATATGCTATCTGGTATTGGGGGTTGGTGGCCTGCAACGTTTTGATCCCTCAAATACTGTGGTCCCGGCGTGCCAAGGAGAGCGTCCCGTTGATCTTCGCTGTTTCATGGGTCGTGCTTATCGGCATGTGGCTGGAGCGATTTGTGATTATCGTCACCAGCCTGCATCGGGACTTCTTGCCCTCGTCCTGGGGGATGTACAACCCGACTTTCTGGGATTGGGCGACGTTTCTGGGGACACTCGGACTGTTCTCAATGATGATGTTCCTGTTCATCCGTTTTCTCCCCATGATTTCTATTTTCGAGATTCGCAGCATACTCCCCCAAGCGGAAGTGAAAGCCGTGCAAGCTGAGGAATAGAATGAAGCAAGATGCTCACTTATATGGATTGATGGCCGAGTTTGACAGCCCGAACGGCCTCATTGCCGCGACTCGAAATGCCAGTGCAGCGGGCTATCGGAGGATGGATGCCTTCACTCCCTACCCGATTGAGGGATTGGCGGAAATACTCGGATTTCACCAGACGCGGGTTCCGCTCATAGTTCTGATCGGGGGAATTGTGGGCTGTTTGGGCGGATTCCTAATGCAGTATTACATCGCAGTTGTCGATTATCCGACAAATATCGGAGGTCGCCCCTTAAACAGCTGGCCCTCTTTCATCGTGATCACTTTTGAGCTGACGGTACTGGTGGCAGCACTTTCGGCCTTCCTGGGCATGTTGGCATTGAACAGGCTTCCTATGCCCAACCACCCTGTATTTAACGTCCCGCACTTTGCTCTGGCATCGCGCGATCGGTTTTTCCTGGTCATTGAAGCCTCGGACCCGCAGTTCGATGTGAAGGGGACAGAACGATTCTTGCAGTCCATGAAGGCACGGGAGGTAACTGGAGTTGAGTTCTAATCGGAGAGGAGGCCAATCTTTGAGAGGAAGTAAGGACCACGGCCAGTCCTTGTCGCCCGTAGTCTTGGCTTTGATGGTTCCCTTGTTTCTGTTGATGGCAGGTTGCAGTCAACAGATGGCTAACCAGCCAAAGTACATTCCGCTGAGACCCGCCTCCTTCTTTGATGATGGGACCTCTGCCCGGCCCTTGGAGCCAGGGACAGTGCCGCGCGGTCAACTACGGGATGATGTGTTGTTTTACACCGGAAGGCTGCAAACATTGAGGGTTCAGCCATCGTTGACCCAGGGAGCTACAATTCCTCCCAGAATAAATCCTCTGATGCCTGCTGCACCCAAACTTGGAGGAAAGACCTCTCCTGATTATTCCGATGTTTTCCCATTCCCCATTACCCGTGAAGTGCTGGATCGGGGGCAGGAACGATTTGACATCTACTGTTCCGTTTGCCATGACCGATTAGGGACGGGCAACGGAATGATTCCTCAAAGGGGATTCCGTCACCCGCCTTCGTACCATAGCGATCGGTTGCGAAATGCTCCTGTAGGGTACCTCTTCGACGTCATTACCAATGGCTTTGGTGCGATGGCAGACTATGCTGCCCAGGTCTCCCCTCGGGATCGTTGGGCCATCATCGCCTACATCCGGGCATTGCAACTGAGTCAGAACGCCATCCTGGCGGATGTACCGCCGGAAGAGCGCCAAAAGCTGGCTTCGGGAGGGCAACCGTGAACGCCACCGACTTTTATCCTCCGCCGGTAGTGAGTCAAATTCAAAAGCGGTCACTGCAAATCGGGATCATCGGACTGGCGATTTCGGCTATCGGGGGATGGCTCAGCCCCGAACAATTCTTCCGGTCATACTTGATCGGCTATTTGTTCTGCATTGGAGTCGCCCTGGGCTGTCTGGCACTGATCATGTTGCACTACTTGACGGGAGGGACCTGGGGGATTGTGGTACGGCGGTTGCTTGAGTCAGCTTCGAGAACGCTCCCGTTACTAGCCCTCATGTTTGTGCCGCTGATCTTCGGCATGCATCGACTGTACATCTGGACCCATCCGGAAGCCGTTCAACTTGTCCCACTCCTGCAGCACAAACAGCCTTACTTAACCGTTCGGTTCTTCCTGGTCAGGTTGGCATTTTATTTTGCCGTGTGGGTGCTGCTGGAGTCCTTGTTGAATCGGTGGGGACATCAACTGGATCGCGTCGACGATCCACGCCTGTCTTGGCGGCTGAAGGCATTGAGCGGTCCTGGACTAGTTTTGTACGGTTTCACCATCAGCTTCGCCGCCGTCGATTGGATCATGTCCCTCAACCCCCAATGGTTTTCAACGATTTTCGGAATGCTGGTCATGGTTGGACAGGGACTTTCCGCACTGGCATTCACGATTTCCATAGCCAGTCTCATAGCCGTGCGAAAACCGATGTCAGAGGTCTTCACCCCCAGGCATTTTCATGATCTGGGGAAGCTTCTCTTGATGTTCACCATGCTGTGGGCATACCTCGCCTTCTCACAGTTCCTGCTCGTATGGGCCGGCAACCTCCCCTCAGAAATCCCCTTTTACCTTCATCGCTGGAAAGGGGGGTGGCAATGGGTGGGCTTGATGTTGATCCTGTTTCACTTTGCCGTACCCTTTCTGCTGTTACTTTCCCGAGAGGTGAAGCGAAGTGTTGAGTGGATTGCAGCTGTGGCCCTCTTGGTTATCGTGATGCGTTTCGTGGATCTTTTCTGGCTAGTCCAACCGGAATTCAGTTCAGAACAATTCCGGATTCACTGGTTGAATTTTGTGGCACCGGCAGGTGTCGGATGTATCTGGCTGGCGGCCTTTGCATGGCAACTACAGAAGAGAGCACTTCTGCCGCAATCCTATCTTGACCATCGAGAGACCCTCGCTGATCAGGAGGCGGGTTAATTGAAGGCCAGGGGAAGGAAGAAAGGACCTATCAGGATATGAGCGAACTTCCGCACTCTGAAGACCGGGAAACTCCGCTGGCCCATCCGCAACCTAGAAATCCGGATGTGGCCTACGAACATCGCGATTTAGATTTTCGGACTATTGTCAAATTTGCAGTCGCCCTGGTCATTTTCACGTGTGTCGGCTTCATCTACTTATGGGGTTTGTTTAGTTACTTCCAAAAGAAAAGTGCAAATCAGGAACTCAAACCACCCCTACTGGCTTCCGAGCGCCGACGGTTGCCCCCTGAACCTCGCCTGCAAGGAGCGCCTGGGAACGAAATATCCGGGGCAATGGAACTCCAGAAGTTTCGCAGACAGGAAGACCGGCAACTCCGTAGCTACGGTTGGGTCGATCGCAAAGCTGGCGTGGTCAGAATTCCCATTGAGGAAGCCAAGGCTAGGCTGCTCAAGAGAGGCCTCCCGACCCGGCAGGAAAATCTCGCAGCTGGATCGGCCAGCCTGGCGCCGTCATCAATTGATATGGAGCGGAAACAACAACAAAGTAGGAAAGAAGGTGTAGAGGCTGATTCCCCTGGGAAGGGTGGATCGCCGGGAAGGCAATGGTGAGCATGTCCTTGAAAACCCAATCGTTGACCCGTTCTACCATTCCACCAGTCCATTTACTCCTTCTAGAAATATGGGTTTTCCTCGGAGTGTGCTTACCGTTTGTCTGCGCTCAACCAATGGCACCACAAACAGGCCCGTCAATCAGTCAGCTCCCGCCCATATTACGAGGGATCGGGATAGAACAACGGTTGGGAGAACAGATCCCTTTAGACCTCGAGTTTCGAAATGAGGATGGACAGCCAGTTCGTCTGGGAACCTTCCTGGGCAAACGTCCGGTCGTGCTCTCACTCGTGTACTTTCAATGTCCGATGCTCTGCACCCAAGTGCTTAATGGGCTGGCGAGCAGCCTGGTTGTTCTCTCTTTCGATGTTGGAAAGCAGTTCGACGTGGTGACCGTAAGTTTCGACCCGGCGGATACACCGGAACTTGCTGCTGCGAAAAAGGAAAATTACCTGAGGCGCTACCGGAGGCCGGGTGCGGCCCAGGGCTGGCACTTTCTGACAGGTGACGAGTCTTCAATTAAAACTCTCACCCAGGCGGTCGGCTTCCACTATGCCTTTGATTCAAAATCGAAGCAGTTTGCCCACCCCAGCGGCATCATGATCTTGACGCCGCAAGGAAGGATTGCCCGCTACTTCTATGGGATCGAGTATGCCCCCAGGGATCTTCGTCTCGGGCTCGTAGAGGCGTCGGAGTATAGAATCGGTTCACCTGCCGATCAAATCCTGCTCTTTTGTTATCACTACGATCCTTCAGCCGGCAAATACAGTGTTGTTGTGTTGAGGATCCTGAAGCTGGCTGCGGCTTTGACCCTTCTCGTCTTGACGGCTCTCTTTCTGATCTTGAAGCGCAAGACCTCGAGAGAAAACATCCCTGCAGGGGAGGTGGTGTAAATGAAGCGATCCGCTTTCCCCTTCATGCCGGAAGAAGCTTCGAGCGTGTCGGGCCATGTAGATGCCCTGTTCATATTCCTGGTGGTATTGACGATCATCATCGCGGTTGGCATTTTTGGAATGGAAATTTACTACTTCATCAAGTACCGCCGGCGAGCAGTTGATGAAGTGCCGACCACGATTCGAACCTCCCTCAGGCTGGAGGTAGCGTGGACTCTCATCCCCTTCGTCATCACGATGATTATTTTCGTCTGGGGTGCGCGCCTCTACTTTGAGATTTACCATTCTCCCACCGAGGCCATGGATATCTACGTCACTGCCAAGCAATGGATGTGGAGATTCCAACATCCCGGCGGACAGCGGGAGATCAATGAATTGCATGTCCCATTAGATCGCAAGGTCAAGCTGATCATGGCCAGTGAAGACGTGATCCACAGCTTCTTTGTACCGGCCTTTAGGATCAAGTATGACGT
This sequence comes from Terriglobia bacterium, assembly GCA_035541995.1. Taxonomy (GTDB): domain Bacteria; phylum Acidobacteriota; class Terriglobia; order Versatilivoradales; family Versatilivoraceae; genus DATKMG01. The sequence goes on along the minus strand of DATKMG010000634.1, from coordinate 16,125 downwards.
TGTGCCCGGCCAGGGACGCTATACCCTCGGCTGGTTCCAGGCCGTAAAGCCCGGGCGCTATCATCTGTTCTGTGCCGAGTACTGCGGAACTAACCATTCCTTGATGGGCGGATGGATTGTCGTTTTGAACCGGACGGATTTCCAGGCCTGGTTAAGTGGTGGAGGCAGCGAAGGGTCGTTGTCGTCCAAGGGAGAAAAACTGTTTCAGCAATTGGCCTGTAACACCTGCCATCGTAGTGATGCTCAGGGGCGGGGTCCTGTGCTCCAGGGACTGTATGGATCCTCTGTGGTCCTGGATAACGGAGAGACCGTATTGGCTGATGAGAGTTACATCCACGAATCAATTTTGAACCCCCAGGCCAAGGTGGTTGCAGGTTTCCAGCGGCCTTCAATCATGCCGACATTCCGGGGACTGATTGATGAGGAGCAGCTGCTGCAACTCGTCGCTTATATCAAATCCATAGGCTCTGGCCAGGGAGCCGTAGAGGTGACGACAAGCGGAACAGCTCCATGACCCAGTTATGGAAAGAACAAGTCACACTTTGATATCACCATGAATCCTACAAACACAGCTGTATATCCGAAGCGCCATTACCTCAACGTCAACTATGGGATCAAATCCTGGCTGTTGACCACAGACCACAAACGTATTGCTCTACTCTATCTCCTCTCAATCACTTTCTTTTTCTTCGTCGGGGGATTCTTCGCCACTCTGATTCGCCTGGAATTGTTAACTCCCAAAGGAGACCTGGTTTCTTCTGAGACCTATAACAAGCTGTTCTCCATGCATGGCATCATTATGATCTTTTTCTTCTTGATCCCCTCCATCCCCGCCGTGCTTGGAAACTTCCTCATTCCGCTCATGGTGGGTGCAAAGGACGTGGCCTTTCCCCGTCTGAATTTAACGAGCTGGTATCTGTTCAATTTGGGCGGACTGTTCATGCTGTATGCAGTAATCAATGGGGGAGTCGACACAGGATGGACGTTCTATCCTCCCTACAGTTCCAATTTTTCGAACACCAATGTAGCGGCTACAGTTATCGGGATTTTCATCGCGGGTTTCTCCTCCATCCTTACGGGATTGAACTTTATCGTTACCATCCATTCCATGCGTGCTCCAGGCATGACCTGGTTTCGCTTGCCTCTCTTTGCTTGGGGGATCTATGCCACCAGTCTCATTCAGGTGCTGGGGACCCCGGTGTTAGCCATAACGCTGCTGCTCGTGGCCGCAGAGCGACTATTACATATTGGCGTTTTTGATCCCACGTATGGAGGGGATCCCGTCTTGTTCCAGCACTTGTTCTGGTTTTACTCACATCCTGCCGTGTACATAATGGTCCTCCCCTCAATGGGAGTCGTGAGCGAATTAGTGGCCACCTTCACTCGACATGAAATCTATGGCTACAAGTTCGTGGCTTTCTCAAGCGTTGCCATAGCCGTACTGGGCTTCCTCGTTTGGGGGCACCACATGTTTGTCAGCGGCCAGTCGACATACGCGAGCATGGTGTTTTCTTTCCTCAGTTATGCGGTTGCCATCCCCTCAGCGGTAAAGGTTTTCAACTGGACCGCGACTCTCCACAAAGGATCTGTGTCCTACCAGACGCCGATGCTCTATGCGTTTGGATTTGTCGGGCTCTTTACCATTGGAGGAATGACGGGGTTGTTCCTAGCCGCATTGGGCATTGATATCCATGTCACTGACACGTACTTCGTCGTAGCCCACTTTCACTACATTATGGTCGGTGGGGCAGTCATGGGTTACCTGGGTGGAATTCATTATTGGTGGCCGAAGATCAGTGGCCGTCTGTACCCGGAGGGCTGGGCCAGGCTCAGCGCGCTGATTGTCTTCGTCGGGTTTAACCTGACCTTCTTCCCGCAGTTTCTACTCGGATATATGGGAATGCCACGCCGCTACCATGCTTATCCCGATGAATTCCAAGTGCTCAATGTCATGTCGACCGCGGGCGCGTCGATTCTGGCCATCGGCTATGTGTTGCCGATGGTCTACCTCATCTGGTCGATGCGTTACGGACCGATTGCTGAATGGAATCCCTGGCCGGCGACAGGGTTGGAATGGCAGACCTCTTCTCCTCCTCCGCCTGAAAACTTCGAAGTGACTCCGGTGGTGACTCGGAAGCCCTATGAATTTCCGTCGATTGATGAGGTGAGGTATGGCGGCCAGCTCAGGACCCAAGAACCTGCGGTTTAGCAGTCCATGGACTGGGCCAATAGGAAATCAAATGTGCTCGAGGCCAGCACCTTCGGTCAGATTCCGCTGTCGGCCTGGTGGGGCGGAACAGGATGGAGGACATGGAAACTACGTTTGCTGATCATTCACCGTTACTAGCGCATCATTTTCAAGATCTCGAACAGCAGCACAATGCTGCCACGCTGGGGATGTGGATATTCCTGGCAACCGAAGTAATGTTCTTTGGTGGACTATTCACTTCCTACATTGTGTATCGTTCATTGCACCCACTGGCTTTTGCCGCAGTCAGCCGGGAACTGGATATTGTCCTTGGGACTCTCAATACAATTGTGCTGATCTGCAGCAGTCTGACCATGGCTCTGGCTGTCTATGCTGCCCAGACAGGAAGAAGGCAGATGCTCATTCTGTGCCTTTCGCTCACCCTGATTCTTGGACTGGCCTTCCTGGGAATCAAGTCCGACGAATACTTTCATAAATTCAAAGACCATCATGTGCCCGGTCCTTCTTTTTACTTTCCGGGACCTTTCACCGAGCAGGCCAAGATGTTTTTCTCTCTGTACTTTGCCATGACCGGCCTCCACGCCTTACATATGATCGTCGGAGTTGGCCTGCTGACTGTGCTCATCATCATGGCTTGGCGCGGAAAGTTCTCTCCCTTGTCTTATCACCATGTCGAGTTATCGGGCCTTTATTGGCATTTTGTGGACATTGTCTGGATCTTTCTTTACCCGTTACTTTACTTGATCGGGCGTCACCTGGAATGAATGAAAGGCAAACCATGTCAAATCGTGTCGTCCCGGTTTCAACCTATGTGGCAGTTTTTATCGCTTTGTTGATATTGACCGGCACTACCTGTTGGATTTCCTTCCTTAACTTGGGGCGACTCAATGCGCTCGTAGCCGTTACCATTGCTGTCGTCAAAGCCACCATGGTCGCTCTTTTCTTCATGCATCTCCGGTACAGCATCCGCCTGGCCCCCTTTGTTGCCGCAGCCAGTCTTTTCTGGCTAAGCATCATGCTGGTATTGACCCTGAGTGACTACCTGACCAGATCCTGGGTTGGCAGCCCTTTCTGACTCGTCAGCACTTCGATTGGAGGACGCAGAATAGGGTAACAACTCTTGGGTCCCGAAGGGACACTGAGGTATGGACCTTTTTTGAGAGGTGCAGCGGCATTGTGCCGGGACCACCGTCCCACCAAGCACCGCTCTGGGTCGAGGTTCCAATACGATTAACTCCTCTTTCCCCGAAGAACTGGCCTTCCAGCCGCTCGGGGGGGGGGGAGGCTGACCCAAAGTGCAAATTTGCCTCGCCCATCTCGGAGACGCATCCTGCCCAACGAGCAAGAAAAATCAGAAAGCCGTTACCCGCCTAGAGTTTTGGTCGTTTATGAGGATGTTTTCACTTTGGCAATACTCCTGCAGGTTTGTAGGATGGTGAGTTTGATGAAAAGAGCGAACCCGCAACCTGGATGCGGCGGATATCAAAATGCATCCAGAATTCGGTGACGCGGCTCTAGAGCCTGCTCCAGACTTATGAAGGGAGAGCAATCGTCCCGAGTTTGATCCGGTTCATTCTAAGCTTTGTTGGCAACTCCCACAGAGGTGGTATCGATGATTAAGTTCAAGAGGATCCTATTTCCAACCAATCTCAGTTCCTCTGAATCCCATGCCCTGGATTATGCCATTTCCTTGGCACTGGAGCATGAAGCTACAATATGCTTGGTCCATGTGGTCGAAGACCTGGGTTTCAAATCTCCTTACATCTTGAGTTACTTTCCCAGAGCCTTGGAATTGGAGCGCAGGTTTGGAGGATGGGAAGACCAGGTGAAAAAACGGTTGCATGAAGTGATTTCGCCCCAACTGAGTCGACAGATCAACGTTGAGGAAGTGATGGTCAAAGGGAAGCCTCATGAGGAGATCCTCCGCATCGCCAAGGAGAAGAACGTCGATCTCATTGTGATCCCCTCGCACAAAACCTCGAGAGCCAGGGAACACCATTTGGGCTCGACCGCGGACCGAGTGGTCGGCTCTGCACCCTGCGCTGTTCTCGTGATTCGCCAGACGAATTCGGCAATCGCAGAAGAAAAAGCAGTTGTCGGTACTTCAAAAGTTGTCCAAACCTAGGAGGGCTTAAGAGAGTGGAATTCTCCTGGACATAGACAGATCGTGACGGCGGGAACCTACCACGACTTCACGAACCTTCGCCGCCAGGGTAGTGACTCCCTCTCTTTCCATCCAATCCAATGGCTTTTCGCATACCTTCCGAAGTCAGCCATAGATAGTGGTTCACGTCGAGTTCTCGGGGTCATTTATGCTTAAACAACAGTTAATTTTCCCCCAATATCTTAGTGGCTGCCCCTCAGAACAAAAATGACCCATCCCGCAAAAAGCGCACGATTGCAGGACTGGATTGACGGGTTTGGGGTTGATTGCTGAGCTGGCACAAAAGCGCCTCATCCTGATTTCCCGACCCTGAAGATTTCTCATTCGCTGCCGTATGCGCAAACCTCTGCTGGCTTTACGCTTGCACTGTTCCCGATTATCACCTGGCCTATTGGCTGAACACATGCAAATCGTCAACGTGGCACTGTCCGCAGGGATGTGCCATTAAGGAATTTCTGCCCGCGATTCGGCAGGCTCTTGTGAACTGCCCGAATCGACAGAAGCAGGATTAAGTAGGAATCGAGGAGATAAGAGGTACAAGATATGGGTAAACTGAAAATCATGTTAACAGTCGGTTGCTTGGTTGCATTTTCGGTTTTTTTCCCTTCCGGCACTCAAGCAGACGAATGGAACAAACGAACGGTTATCACCGTTAATGAACCCTTCGAGATCCCCGGGATGGTTCTGCCCGCAGGCAAGTACGTTCTCAAACTGATGGATTTACAGGCTGATCGAAACGTGGTCCAGATTTACAATGAGCAGGAGAACCACTTGTACGCAACGATCCTGGCTATCCCCAGCTATAGGATGGACCCCCCAGACAAGACGAGTATCAGCTTCTGGGAAAGGGCTGAAAATGCGCCACCCGCAATAAGGACCTGGTTCTATCCAGGGGACCAGTACGGGGAAGAATTTGTTTACCACAAGCCCAAGGCCCTGGAGATTGCCAAGCGCGCCAATCAGCCGGTCCTAGCCATACCAGCTGCTACTCCTCCCAACCTGGCCGAACTGAAGAAGGCCCCCTTGGTCGCCGTCAAACCCAACGCACAAGAAGTCCAGGTGGCACAGGTTACGGCAAAACCGAGTCCCCCTGCCGCCCCTCAGGTGGCGATGACAAAGCCACCAAAACATATGCCTCACTCCGCCAGTGAATTGCCTCTGGTGGTTTTGATTGGCTTGCTTTCACTCGGCATTGCGGCTGGATTGAAACTCGTCGACATGCGTCTTGACCCGAAACAGTGAATCTAAAGAGAAGCATCTTCTGGGTCTCGAGACCGGCAGGAAGATAAAGGGCGGTTAACGGCAGTTCATGCATTCAGCAGTCGACCTCCCTTGACTTCCTCGCCTTCATCTTCTCGGGTCCGGAAGCTGATTCCAGCATCTGAGCGCCCGTCCCGGGAGATACACTCGCCAAAAAGAGCGCTAGAATGCCAAGGAAGCAGTCCTATCCCTCAGCTGCCCGCGCAATGACTACGAACCTCCGGGGGGCAGGTCCTACAAAGTCAAAAGGATAGCAGGTTACCAATGTCAAGGTCGGCTGAGCGGAGTTTCTCAGAACCTCTGTATCGTCCGGGCCGACGACTTCGAGGGACTGAACCACATAGCGGTAAGTTCCGTAAACTGTGGTCAATGTGACGGTGTCGTTAGGGCGGACATGTTCCAGTTTGCGAAAGAAGGTATCGCGGTGTCCCGCAATCCCCATATTTCCTCCCTGGCCCGGAAGGGCAGTGCCTGGGATATGCCCCAGAGCTCGTCGCAAGGTCCGATTGTCCACACCCTCGCTAACTATGGCCGACAAGCCAAGACGAGGAATATCCAGACGTCCTATGAGATCAGGGTCCTGGATCGGCGAGCCCATCAGCTTGGACGGAGCGTGATTGTATTCGATCGCTTCTTTTCTTATCGGGATCCTTGGCTGGGTTTCGAGAGAGGAACGTTCCCCGTTCACGTTCGGATTTCCAAGTGAGGAGCCATAGGAAGAATTGGATTGGCGCAAGGATTTCTCCTCCAATGCGCTCTCCAATCGCGCCTTTTGGTAGGCTTGGAACGCGCTGCTTTCAATCAATACATAGGTACACCAGCCAAAAGCCAGCAGGAACAATAGAAAGAAGACTCGCTCTGAGAACCGAAGAAGCCTAGCGATCTTTTTTTGTTTCAACATGGTCATTCCACCTTTGCTGCTGCGGCCCCTCGCTTTACTCCCCCAACAGGGAAGAGGAGCGGTCGCCAGGTGCGTAATACCCCGTTCGAGTCAGCACCGTCAGCTTTCCATGGCGAGGGAAATCGACAACAACCCTCACAGTCCGAAAGGCCCCATCATGATCCCCATTTGAAGGAATATATCCCAAGGTGTATTGGTCACGAACAGTCTTGGCAATATGCTGGCATATAGACTTGACTTTCTCGACGTCGTTCGGCAGGAAAGCCTCTCCACCGGTCAACCTGGCAAGCCGACGCAAGACCCTGGGGTTACTTTCCGGGTCTGTCGAATCATAAAGACCAATGGCATAGATAACGGCATTGCTCTCTTTGGACAGCTCCAATACTTGCGGGAAATCGTGTTTGCTGGAGTTGTCGCCGCCGTCGCTGACGACAAGAAGAACCCGTTTACTCAGGGTGCCTTTTGCCAAATGCTGGAGTGCCGTGATAATTGCATCATAGAGAGCTGTCCTCCCCCGGGCAGTGTTCCTGAGCAAGGCAGCTTTCAATTGTTCTTCGCTGTGAGTGAAGGGTACCTCCTTCGGCAACCCCATGAATACCTTCTCATTGAATTTGACCACGAACATCTCATCCTGAGGATTGCTGGATTCGGCAAATTTCAGGGCCGCCGCGTTAACTTCGTCAAGCCGAGGGCGCATGCTTCCACTATTGTCTAAGACCAGGCCAACTGTGACCGGAAGATCTTCATGCAAAAAGAGCTGGATGCTCTGTAGCTTGCCATCTTCGTAAACCCTGAAGTTCTTCTCAGTCAGGTCAGCAACAAAATGCCCCTTGAGGTCTAACACGGTGACCGGCAAAACGACCAGATCCACTGGGACGGCTATCTTGTATTCCTCCTCAGGCTTGTTGCGTACAAGACTGTCGTCCTGCGCATAGGCCAAGACATTACTACAAAGGAGGCCAGCCACCAGAATTGTGGTGTACTCGAAGGAATGGAGCCAAAATCGATCCTTAGACGAATTCTTTGGGAGTTTGCTGCTCATCAACCCCTCAACATCGGGTTCTGTCCATCTGTCACGTTTCCCCCCATTTTCAAAAGCAGGGGAGTATCCAAAAGGCTTGAATGTCGATTTGATACCGCGAAGTGAAGCCCTGACAAGTGCTTGGGGCCAGGGTGGCCGAGAGCCCGTGGAGGAGAGGAAATTCATTTGAGACAACTTTGCGAGGATCAGCGCCTTCCTTAACGGGAATTCTAGTCCTATTTGGGTCGGGGATTAAGCGGTTGGGTTGGATAAGAAGAGAATCAGGAATCCAAACAGCCTGTGGCAGATTTGTTGCAGGAAGCAAATATGCCACGAGACAAGCAGAAAGGGTCCGGAAGGCGAGAAGTCTGATCCTGTGTGTTTTCTATTTACTGACGCTCCACGACTGACTCCTTCGAGTTGGCCCTGGATTTGCGAGAAGAGTTCTTGATGGCCTCAAAACCTTGATGAGCCCTGTTTCACCCATTATAATTGAGGGAGAGGTCCAATCCTCGAAACAGAAACAGAACGGGAAGGCAAGGGAATGGCCGCCAGTAGAGCTTCAAAATGGTCATTACAGACGCGGACATTGGTGACAGTGGTTTTTCTTTCTCTGTCAGTCTTGACCATCACGGATTGGCTGGCCACGCTCAGCACGATCCATGCAATTGAAAAGTCGATGGGAGAACAAACTGCCAAATCAGCCGAGCGCTTAGCCTTTGATCTGAAAGCGAGATCCGTGCAACAAGTTCCCGACTACTACCAGAACCAGGTTCGCGACATTCTCGAGTTGGAGCCCGATGTTATCCACGTCGATATTTACGCTGAAAAGGAAGGGCAACTCAAGCTAGTCCAATCCAGTTCCACCAGGAAAGACCGTGCGGTTCTAAACCAGGAGAGGAAAGCTTTTTTCAGTGGATTGCCTCAAACATTTACTGTGGAGTCGGCCGCCGGCAGCAAGATCTTCTCGACTCAGCCGCTCCAATTCAAAGATGGGCGACGAGGGTTTGTCACGGTGGCAAGTTCGTTGCGGATAGTTAACGATATCCTGGCCGTCCACTTTCGGATCCGTCTCTATGCGATTTTGGGGACCACCGTTCTGCTGGTTGGAACGATTGTGCTGGTGTTCAGAGCAACGGTCTACCGGAGTGTCCAGCACCTGGTGAAGATCATGCACCGGTACAAGAGCGGCGAGTTGTCAGCACGAGCGGATGAAAGCCTGGCAGGAGAATTTGGAGAGCTGGCGCGGAATTTCAACCGCATGCTTGAGGAAATCCAGGGATTCAGCGAAAACCTGAGACACCAGGTCGAGGAAGCAACCGGTGAGCTGACCCGTCGAAATCGAGACTTGCAGCAGTTGAACCTTCAGATTTATGAGGCCAAGAAGCGTCTGACCCAGGCCGAACGTTTAGCTCTGGTCGGGCAAGTGACGGCCACTTTCGCCCACGAGATTGGATCCCCCTTAAGCGCCGTCGCCACACACCTGCAGATTCTGCTGGAAGACCCTCAATTGGACCTGCGGATTCGGGAACGTCTTCAGCTGGCTTGTGACCAGATCGATCGCGTCTGCAATATAGTCGAAACCCTGCTGAATACAACCCGCCATAAGGCTCGGCGCCTTCCCATCGAGCTGGAGGAAATCATCTGTAAGGTCACCCGGCTTCTGGGGCCAACGCTGGAGTCACGGCGGATCGACTTCAGACTCCGTACCTATGGGGGTCCTTTTCTGACCGAAGGTGACCCTGATCAGCTCGAACAGCTTTTTTTGAACCTTTTCAACAATGCACTCGACGCCATAACGGGCGAGGGTAAGCTGTGGGTCGAAGTGCATCGGGAGCCCCTAAGCGAGGATAGCAATCAGTATTGTTTTCGAATTGAGGTCAGGGACTCGGGGGTTGGAATTCCGGCCGACAAACTGGATCATATTTTCGAACCGTTCTTCACCACGAAAGATTTTGGCAGGGGTTCCGGATTGGGATTGGCCATAGGCAAGGAAATCGTAAAACAGCATGGGGGACAGATTCGGGTGGTCAGTTCGCCGGCCAAGGGCACTTGCTTCACGATCCTTCTTCCTGAAGTCGAGTCGGTGGCGGCAGAAAGGAGTGCGGCGATCCGAGCCTCCAACCGGGCATGAGAACTGAGGGAAACTCCACAATTCTGGTAGTAGACGACGACCGCTCGGCGCTTGAATCGTTGTCCGAGGTCCTGCAAAAAGAAGGATTCTCGGTCTTGCAGGCCGCCGGAGGCGCCGAAGCGCTTGACTACCTATCGGATGAAGACCTGGACCTGGTCCTGACTGATCTGCGAATGCGGGATATTGACGGGATGAAGATCCTGGAGGCCGTCCAGGCCACCCGCAAGGATACTCCGGTGATTGTCATGACCGGCTTTGCCTCCATGGAGACGGCCATCGACGCAATACGGAACGGGGCCTATGATTATTTAAGCAAGCCTTTCAAGCTGGATCAGGTGCGACTTGTCGTGAGGCGGGCCATGGAGCAGGCCGTCCTGAAGCGCGAGAATCGAAAGTTGCGATCTTCCGTGGGGGGGATGCCAGCTGCTCCCAGAATCATCGGCAGCAGCCCGGAGATGCTGGAGGTATATAAAATCATTGCGCGGGTGGCTCCGTTGCACACCACCGTCCTGATCCAGGGAGAAAGCGGGACCGGAAAGGAACTGGTGGCCCGATTGATCCACGAAACCAGTGGGCGCAGATCCGAGCTTTTCAAAGCCATCAATTGTGGAGCCTTGCCGGAAACGCTGCTGGAGAGCGAGTTGTTCGGTTTCGTCAGAGGGGCTTTCACAGGCGCCCTGGCCAATCGAGCGGGGATTTTCGAGGCAGCCCACCATGGGACCGTTTTTCTGGATGACATTTCCAACACCACGCCGGCGCTTCAAATGAAGCTGCTGCGAACTCTGGAAGAGCGCGAGATTACCAAAGTCGGTTCCACCGAACCCCTGCAGGTGGATGTCCGCATCATTGCAGCCACCAATCAACCCCTTGACGAACTGGTGCGGGCCCACACCTTTCGGGAAGATTTATATTATCGTCTCAAGGTAGTCACGATTGATCTGCCTCCCCTGCGTCAACGACGGGGGGATATCCCCCTCCTGTTGGATCATTTTGTGCGGCGCTATTCTCAAGCTTCAGCGAAAAGCATGGCAATCCATGAGTCGGTCTATCCTACCTTGATCCATTACGACTGGCCCGGAAACGTTCGAGAGCTAGAGAATGCCGTGGAACGGGCCATTGCCTTGAACTCCAGCGGGATATTGACTCCAGACGACTTTCTCGGGGAAATCAAGCAGTCCCAGGCCGATCCCAATGCGCCAGGAAGTGCCATATATCCCTATCTGTCTCTGGCAGAAAAAGAAAAGGAATACGTCCTCGAGGTTCTCCAGGCAACCGGGCAAAACGCCACCCGGGCCGCCGAGGTCCTGGACATTGACCGGCGGACCCTTTATCGGATCCTGGAACGACACGGCATTCATCGAGGTTCTTCGATTAGGTTCTGATTGATGCCCGCCTAGTCGAACTCCCCTTTCGTCATCTCTTCTGTGACCTGCTTCCCCGATTCGATGATTGAGGTGTTTTTGTCGGGGTCGGCAATCTTGCCACATCGATGGGCAGAGTCTTGTTGAACTGATAAGGTACTAAACTATTTGCTTTCTCGGTATTCCAGAATCGTGAGATCGATCTGAAGAATTGGCAGGCGTCTTGCAGCTGGTGAGAGTGGATGTTAGTCACAAGGAGGAACACAAATCATGAAAAAGCTTTCCACTCTCTTCGCAGCAGGGGTGATGACTTTGTTTTTCTGCGGGGCCACCTCATTGCAAGCGGATACAGCTCCCATGCTCCCCCACGGCACAGACAAGGGCGAGATCACTGCTGTGAACACTAATTCACACACCTTCACCCTAAGAGAGGGCAAAAAGGATATCTCGATGTCTTATGACGACAAGACCCAGTTTGTTGAGTCAGGTCATGCTGTCCAGCCGACAGCAATGACTAAAGGAGAGAAAGCTAAGGTCCAGTTTGTAGAGCATGAACCCGGCAAGCCCACGGCCACAAAAGTGGACCTCCATCCCACACACCACTCTTGAGTGTCCACTTCGGAGAGCCATTTAAAATCGTAGCGGACTGGCTGAAGTCCACTATTGGATTTCCACTTCAATGAAGCAAGGTATATCGATGACATGACGGGGGTGGGGCAGGCATGCCGTGGATAGGCATGCCTGCAATCTGTTCCGCAGATATCGCGGGGTGTTTCCGCAATCGACTGTTGGTAGCCCACCTGTAACTCACTCCCGTGGTATAGTTTGAGACTCAATTCCAGGCCATCAGTTCTGGCGTCGACAAGGTCCACGAAACATGAAGAGTCTCGGCTGTCCAAACCGGCACTGTCCACCATCGAGAAAAGGCGTCGCCGGAGCTATCATTCGCCATGGCTTCTACTCGACTAGATGGGGGAAACGATGTCGATACCGTTGCCAGGATTGTGGGAAGACGTTCTGCTCGACAACCGGAACACCCTATCATCGACTCCAGCACCGGCGTGGCACCTTTGATGAAGTTGCAGCTCTCAGTGTCGAGGGTTTGAACAAGTCCGCCATCGCTCGAGTCAAGCGGATTGCTTGGAACACTGTGCATCGCTGGTTGGAAAGAGCAGCTGCCTGGTCTCGTCGCTTCAGTGGGTGCTTCCGTCATCAATTGTTGGTCGGCCTAGTGTAAAGATTGAGATAACAATAGGTTACAATCCAATTAATTTCACCAATTCTAGTTAGCTCCAAATCGGGAGCAAGTGCTTTTCAAGAAGGAGTTGAGGACCAATCACCAACAGTAGATTGCGGAAGCACCCGCGTCGAGTTCTCCTTTCCAACCTTCTCAAGTGCCAGTTCCAGTACCTTCTCTTCCACCTCACCGGGGATCACCACAATGCCGTCGAAATCTGCGAAGACGAGCTCACCAGGGGCGACTAAAACGTCCCCGCAACGTATGGGCACATCGTATGCTTTGGCGATACCGCATCCCTTCGAGTCCACAGGCCTGATACCTGCACAGTAAACAGGGAATCCCATTTCAATGATCTTCACCGTATCCCGAATACAACTATCGCAGATACAGCCCACCGCTCCATTCCTTATGGCGACGGTCGACATCAATTCTCCCCAGGGGGCATTTGTGTTCGAAGCGTCTGTGGCATGAACCACTGAGGGGTTCCCGCGATCCATCGAACCGACAATATTCTCGACGAGGCTCACCGGTATTTGACCAACGAGGCCTTTTCTTTCTGGATTTCCCTGATTGCATGGACCGGCCGCCATTGGAACATCATGCTGGACATCATCACCCAGTCTCTGGCCGACCTCGACGATCCTTCCCAGCCCTGGTCTCGCGCCATCATCACGAATCTGAAACAAGCTGTCTTCTTTGCGGGTCAGACGGATATCGAAGCATCTCTCCGGAAACTACAGCTGACCGACCATCACATCGAGCAGTATCAGACACTCGATCCATCCAAGCACGAGATGCTCTATTGGTCGGCGGGAGGACTGCGCCGCATTCTCAGGCCAGTCACCGACCCATATACTTACTGGCTGGCCACCACCAATGCAGAAGAACGGGAGATGAAACGACAAATAAAACAGCGACATGGCGGCAATGTCAGGAGTGCCATCGACGAACTGGTCCGGCTAACTGGACATTGCCATACAACCCCGGAACGGTCGGCGATTCTGGCGCCTCACTTGCGGTATCACCTCGCCAAGGTCTCACGCAATGAAGAAAAAACCAAGCAAGGCAAGGCTTGCCAGCTCACTCAGATTGTTTGAGACAAGGAGATGAATGCTGCCAATCACAGGGGGACCGCACAGATGAGGTTCTTCCACTCTTCTGCTTCACTAGCCAACCAGATCAGAAGAAGATCCTCGGCTACCGAATGGATTGATGCCTTGTTCGAGACCACCAGCACACCGGGGCAGACTTGCTCTTCAACGAATTTAGCAAAATGCCTGGGCATCGTCTTTCGGTCGTGGGTGACAAGAATTCTGCCTTCGCGCGCCGCCAGGGCCAGCACTTGGACGTCGTCCAGACCCTGGAGGCCTGCTTCATTAGCGGTCTTGAAGTCAACGACCGGCTCACGGCGGAGCACAGCCGCCACGATGTCGGCGTTGAAGTCAGCATCGGCGAGGAAGCGGATCTTCATGAACGGCGGATCTGCGGTTGCGATCTGGCCTCTTCCAGCTTCCGGTACAGCAGCGGATTGGCCTGGCGGGAGGCTTGCCGCATCGCCTCGAACTCAGCTTCTTCCTGCTGCAGGTAGGAGTCGATCTCGGCTTGGTGGGCCAGATAGAAGGCAATGGCTCCGTAGACTTCTTCCAGGCCGATCGTTGGAAAGGAGTGCGCAATGCTTTCCGGGGAGGCTCCACGGAGGAAGGCACAAACAACAGAATCCAGGGAGACACGGCTCCCTTTGATCCAATAACCCGAATCATGCTGTTCTACGTACTCTTTGCTCATCGCGGCCACTGCTCCCAAACGAATTCTCAACATATGGTAACAAAGACCACGCCTGTGGCAGAAGAGAAAATCGCAGCAGGCCATACCTGCTGGCTTGGCAGCCAGGAAGGGGAAGCAACTATATGACAAAACTCAAGATCAAGTCAGTGCTGGCGGGAGTCTTGTTCCTGTGTGGCTTGATTGGCCAGGCTAACGCTTTCATCTTTGTTGATCTCGTTGCCAAGGTCCAACGCATCACCATGATCAGCCAGGCTGCCAAGCACATCCAGGACTTTGAAAAGTACATGGACGAGTTCGACCAATACAAGCGGGCATTTGACGGATACTACAGTCGATTCCGCTATATCTACAGTCGGCTTTCACCAGGCGAATGGAGGAATTTCACCCCTTCGGAATGGGCCCGCTTGAAGGACCATCTCATCGGGATTTGGAAGACATTTGACGAGGTTGCTTATGACGCTCAGGTTCTGTCACTCACGGGCAATCCACTTTATGCCCGGTCTCCCGAGTACAAGGAGTACGCAGATCGGCTCATCCAGCTCTCCGAACAACAGATGGTTCAACTTAAGAAGGAGGAAGCGCACCTCCTGGAACTCCAATCAATGGATGGGCAGCACCAGGCAGCCCTTGAGCGGTTCAAGAGCCAGAATGCCAGCCTGGCGCTCAACCTGGATCACGTGGAAGATGCCGAGGTCGCTCTGGGCCAGCAGATTGCTCTCTTGAATTCTATTCTGATCGAGATTGCCACCATCCAGACAGAACAGAAGGTGGTCCAGCAGCGCCTGCTCACTCAGCAGAAAGAAAACCGCAATTTGATCATGAAGATGAAGCAACTCGAGATCGAGGCCCAGAATGGTGACGTTCGCAATCTTGGCCAATTGCTTGATCTCACCCGTGCCCAATAAGGGAGGACTGTGGCAATCGGCCTGCAATTCGTTTTATCCTCCGTCTGTGACCTGAGAGCTACTGAAACTCCGGCCTGTCGGAAGCCAATCTGGCACTCGAAACCTCGCATTTACGGATTTGCAGATATCCAGCCCGATACGTTTGTTATCCCTTCCCACATTGACGAAGGAGACAATCAATGAGCATTTCCATCCTGCTTGACAGTATTTGGCTGGCTCTTCGTGGCAATGGAGGTGGGGTGGACTTCGTGGTCGTATACTCGGCGCTGGGCGCGATCATTTGGGGCTTTCTGCTATTTAAGGTTTTCCTTCAGGAGGGTCTGCAAGTGGCCATGGGGCACCCCTCCGAGCTTCCCAGGATCCTGGTCAAGTACCTCTTTATTGCCGGCATGTTTGGAATCTGGCCTCAGCTTTCCGGTCATCTATTTGATGCAATCAAAATCCTGGCTTCCCAGTTTTATCCAGACCTCAATAAGTTGTTGGACGGCATGGCCGGTTCAATAAGTTTTGTCTCAGCCACGGACCAGGCAGCGAGCAACACTCAGGGCATCACCAGTACGATCCTGGGGACTCTTTACAACTTCACCATTGGCAGCTTATTGAGCCTGGTAGGTATCTGGTGCTCTTTCTCTGCTACGCACTAGTACTGGTCAATATCGCGGGATCACTGACCATCCTGGCCATGAACCTGGTATTGGGACCAGTCTTTTTTGCCCTGGCTTTCGATAGAGACTTCCGAGGCCACAGCCATAAGTGGCTTGCTGCCATCCTCTCTTATATCTTGCTGATCCCATTGTATGGTGCGGCTCTGACCGTTGCGGCTGCCATCGCGGGGGCTTCAGTTCCGGCAAACGTGTTCGGCCTGCCGACGGCAGCGCAGATCCTGGCCCAGATGTTCGGTCCCGTTATGACGGTTGGCGTGGTCTTTTCGACCAACAAGATTGTCAATGCCCTGGTGGGAGGAGCAGCCGGGTCGGGAGCCGGGTCTTTGGCCCTAGGCATCCGTGGTCCGCGAAAACCCGGTACGGCTTCCGAAGCCTATTGATCCGGGCACTCGGAGCGGCAGCTCCCTCCTTGTTTCAATATCAAATGGGTCGAATAATCGCCGATAGCTCTAGAGTAGTCTCTGGATCCAGTGACTGGGC
>DATKMG010000633.1:0-12169 GCA_035541995.1 Terriglobia bacterium | reverse complement strand
CCAAAAAACTCGTTTGGCTGCTGCTCGACTGCTTGGTTCACTGCCGGACTGTTTCGAACAACAGTTGCGGATTTTGCTGGACGACCCGGAAATTGAAGTGGAGTCCGCCGCGATCAAGACCGTGGGCAAACTCAGGCAGCGGCGATTTATTCCCCACCTGCTGCGACGCTTGAGCGACCCTCAGATTCAGCCGGCCGTCATCAAGGCATTGGCTAAATTCGAAGATGGAATCGTCGGCACTCTGAGCGATTACTTATCGGATCATTCTACAGATATCGAACTTCGGCGCTCAATCCCAGCCGTGCTAGTGCGCATCGGGACGCAGGAAGCAGCCCGCGTTTTGACGGAGAGCTTACTTGAGGGCGACACAGTGCTCCGGCTCCGCATTATCTCGTCACTCAACAAACTGCGTCGCTTACACCCAGAGGTTGATCTGGATTCTTCCATGATTGAGACTGTCCTTGCAGCTGAGATTATGGGCCACTATCGCTCCTATCAGATCCTGGGGACACTGGGCGGACACTCTGAGTGCGGAGATATCGCGGCTGTGGGCTTCAGAGAGTCGATGAACCAGGAAGTCGAACGGATCTTTCGCTTGATGCAATTGCTCACTCCCCGGCATGACTTGCACAGTGCTTATTTTGGACTGCAATCAAAGGACCCAGTGGTGCACGATAATGCTCTCGAATTCCTTGACAACATTCTTAAGCCTCAGGTTCGCAAGTTGCTGGTACCCCTGTTGGATAGTGACGTGAGTTTGGCTGACCGGGTGCGCTTGGCCAATCGCGTAGTGGGCGCAAAGGTCGAGAGTAAGGAAGAAGCGGTGCAAGCACTGATGCACAGTCAAGACCCGTGGCTGGAGTCACGTGGCGCATACGCCATCGGGGCATTGCACATTAAGTCTCTGGAGCCGGAACTCGACAAGCACTTAAATGATTCTGATCCTCTGCTTCAGGAAGCGGCCCGGCAAGCCAAAGCGCGCCTGTCTGAGTCCTCCTCGTAAGCAGTGTAAAATACACTGCCCACATTGACCGGTATGCTGGTTTGCTTGAAATTGGCGCTGGGTTTGGGGGAGAAATCAACAAGGAGCGAGCTTTTCCAGATTGAGCGGAATGTGAAAAGGTGGACGTCGGCCTTCGTTGCGAAGCCTACCTTTCACGCACCCTGACAGGCCGAGGTTCCCCACGAGGAGATTGAAACAACCCATCGTTCGGGACGGTGTCTTTTCTGAGTCCCGGCACAAAGGCGACGGCGGGTTCCAACAACTCACCATTTAGCAGCAAAAGGGGCTCACCCGAGAAGTCGTTCAAGCGGAAAACGGAGTTCCCTTTAAGGCGATTTAGCCCTGTCACCTTCCCTGAAAAAGGAAGATGCACGACTTGTCTGTTCTGCAGATTTAGAACATAGAGATGGGCTGGGCCCTCGGCAGCAATGAAGAGACGCTGATTATCGTCAGACACCGCTAAGGCCATTGGCCCTAATCCTTTTCCCTGGCTGGCTAGCGTGGCCAAGGGTTCCATCTTAAAGTCAGTGTCACGGATCCTGAGAATCTCTGAGGTGCCAGCATCCGCAATTAGAGCATCGTTCCCCTGCCTCATATACTCTATAGCCGTGATCTTCCCGAGTCGTGCCAGCCCATGCATTTCCCCTTTGGAGTCACTTGTATAGATGGCATCGCCATCCCCTTCCCGCATTGCCAAAATGATTTGCTGGCCATCATCGCGGACGCCCAGCACACCGAGAGTCCCAGGGAGGGTCGAAAGCCCAATTCGATCGAGAATCCGTGGAGAGTAGGGCAATCCGGAAATCAACCAAAGGCTCTGCCGGTTCTCTGGCACTAGCACAACAGCGTTTCCCATTGGACTGAAGACCACGCGCTCGATTGCGGAATCCGAAGTGGCCAGGACAGTCACCGCCACAGGATTTTGATCCAAGTTCAACAGCATGATCTGATTGTTATGCTCTCCCATCCCCAAGGCAAAGTCCTGCCCAGGCGACACAGCAGCCAATGACAATCGGATACCTTCTGCATCCAGGGGCGCCCCAACCGTGGATGAACCCCAGATTCCCCAGATCGGACGCAGACCGTGGACAGCAGAGTCGAACACATAGCCCAGAATCGGAGGGCTTATCTGCGCAGCATAGAGAACAGGATGACCGATGAAACTGGCCGTTAGCAGGATTGTCAGGCATCTTAGTATCACGTTGGCCGCCTTTCTTCACAAACTCAAAGCACTATTTCCTCAATTCCAACGCAAAGCCCAATGTTCTTTCCAATGTCACTACCGCGGAGCCCCCACTGTTGGATTTCCCGCTGACAATGTCGTTAGTGGATGACCCACCACCATGACTTGCTGCGATAATCCCTTCGGCAGCCGCCTTGATTCAGATCTCAATTCACCTGTAGACGATCGTTCTGGAGATTGATCTCTAGCACGGGAACCCAAGGGTGACCAAGAATCCACTCTTTGTGTTTTACTGAATTAGGGGATCACCGACTGCTTCATTATGCGTGAGCAGACAAAAAAACGAAAGAGATTTGTGGACTATGATTTAGGAGCCCGGGGCGTTTCCGCTTGAGGAACCTGGAGCTTCACGCGAGATTAGCAGGCAGGAGGTCACTGTGAACGCCTGTTGTCTCAACCGGACCGCGCTGTCGAATTCTATTGGCATCTTCAATGAGCCGCGAAAGATCAGGACGAGTCCAACGATCAACGACCCTGCCCTTGGGGTTGGTCAGAGGGAGGAGGGTCAGGCTTAGCCGAGGGAGGAGGCGGGATAGGCGGAAGTTCTTCCTTGGCCTTGGCCAGGACCTGGTCTATCCCATCAAGCGAGTTCTTGTTCTTCACTTTGTAGACCACTTCCAGATTCTGCTTGGCCATTGAGGCGAAGCCGCCACCAATCACGTGAGCTTTAGCAAATGCGTCAATGGCTTTGTCCACCTCGCTTCGACGCGCATAAATCACTCCGAGCTGAAACTGAGCATAGTCGTAACGGGGTTGGTATTCGACTGCCTTTGTGAAGTACCCCAGTGACTTGGCCAGACTGATATCTGACTTAGAACTGGTATGAGGTGTTGGTTGCTTTGTCGGCTCAGAACCGGTTTCTTTGCTAGAGGGAGTCCCTGCAGGTAGAGTCGCCGGCGGCTTCCCTTGGTTGGCAGCCTCTAATTCCTTTTCCTTCTTTCTCTCCAGCTCATAAGTTGTGTATGAGGACATCCCCAGGCAGGCATAGTTCATTGCTAAAAACTGATTGCGCTGGTTAGTCCAACGTGCTTCGTCCGTAACACTCGCCGGCTTGGCCAGACTGTCGAGTAAGCCAATCGCCTTGGTCGCTTTTTCCGTGGACTTGTCAACCTCGCCGTGAGAGGCATAAGCCAGCCCCAGGGTAGACAGCACCGCGATATTGGAAGGCGAGGTTTCCAGGAACTTTTCTCCGTGCTCTACCAGCTTGTCGTAGTTATTGAGTTGCTGGTAAATACTCACGGCTCCGTAATGCAGGAGTGGAGCCCGTTTTGAACTGGGGTATTTCTTGAGAAAATCTTCAATCAATTGTGCTCCAGCCGCAGGCTCGGAGATTTGGGAGAGTTTCAGGTAATCGGCCGATTCCTCCGGGGTTTCGCCCGAGGATTCTTTGACCGGCGGAACATCATAGAGTTGCATGGTCGGGGTGCTCGGCTTGTTTTCCTCATTTCCCTGCTTTTGCGCGGGTTGGGTGGACGTTGCTTGACTAAAGCCCATTGCGCAGATCAGGCTCAAAGCCAGGTAATTAGAGATTATTGGCAAGTTCATAGGCTCGTCTCCGGGCACCCTTCGACTGCTTTTTCATTTAGGATATCAGATTTGGACTGTACTTTCTAACCAAACCTGATGCCCCAAAATCCGCTCGACAGTCCGATAAGGCTGAAATAGGCTCTACGTGGACAGTTCCAATGGCCGGTACTAAAACAGAGAGAATAAGGAGAACTCATGTTGAATCGTTTTTTAACCCTCTTGCTGTTTATGGTTGCTGCTGGAAATGCCTTAGCCGCAAGTCAGCCCTCGTCAAGCTCTTCGGAGTGGATCTCATTGTTTGACGGCAGGAGTCTCCAGGGATGGAAAGCTAGCGAGTCTGCTGGCTCGTTTAAAGTGATCGACGGCCAGATCGCAACCGATGGCCCAAGGGCTCATTTATTCTACATCGGAAGCGGTTCCGAGCCGAAATTCAAGAACTTCGAATTCATGGTTGAAGTGATGGCTCGACCGGGTGCCAATTCAGGAGTCTATTTCCATTCACAATACCAGCAAAGTGGATGGCCTCAAAAAGGATTCGAAATCCAAATCAACAATACGCATAAAGGTGAAGGTGACTACCGTGAAATGAAGAAGACAGGAAGCCTGTACGGCATTAGAAACCAGTACAAGAGTATTGTGAGGGACAACGAATGGTTCACGATTTACCTGAAAGTCCTGCAAAAACACGTCTGGGTCCGCATCAACGATACTCTCCTGGTTGACTACCTGGAACCGGAAAAACCTTTTCAGGAAAGCGAGGATCAGGGCAGAGTCTTATCGGAGGGTACTTTTGCCCTGCAATGTCACGATCCGGGATCCAAGGCATTTTTCAGAAATATTCGCGTAAAACCCATCCCTGAAGCATCGGCAGCTGAGACTCAAAAGTCTCCCGTATTAGACGAGAGAGAAATCCAGGTGCTTCGACTAGCCCGTGACAATTTCCCTCTCGTCGACTTCCACGTTCACTTGAAGGGAGGCCTGACCTTGGAGGATGCTCTGGTGGAATCCCGGAAAACCGGTATCAACTATGGCGTCGCGCCGAATTGCGGTGTGGGCTTTCCTATCACTAACGACGCCGGAATCGACGAATTTCTGAAGCAATACCAAGGTCAACCTATCTTCCTCGGAATGCAGGCTGAAGGGCGAGAATGGGTGAAGCTCTTTTCCAAGCAAGCGATTGCCAAATTCGACTACGTTTTTACTGACGCAATGACATTTACTGACGATCGGGGCAAGCGCGTCCGGCTTTGGATCAACCAGGAAGTTGAGATTCCAGATAAGCAAGCCTTTATGGAAATGTATATCGATCGTATCCTGGGAGTGTTAAACAATGAGCCGATTGACATCTACGTCAATCCGACGTTCTTGCCCGAATGTATTGCCAGCGAGTACGACCAGCTCTGGACCCCCGAGAGGATGCAGCGGGTCATAGACGCAGCCCGGAAGA
Source organism: Terriglobia bacterium (assembly GCA_035541995.1). Lineage (GTDB taxonomy): Bacteria > Acidobacteriota > Terriglobia > Versatilivoradales > Versatilivoraceae > DATKMG01. The sequence goes on along the minus strand of DATKMG010000633.1, from coordinate 6,949 downwards.
ACTCGGTGGCGATCGAGATCAACAGCCGCTATCGGATTCCCAGTCCTGCCTTTATCAAGAGAGCAAAAGCAGCCGGGATTAAATTCTCACTGGGGACCAACAACGCGGATAGCAACCTGGGTCGTCTGGAATATGGCTTGGACATGGTGAAGGAATGCGGGTTGACCTGGAAAGACATGTTCATGCCTAAACCCGATGGACAGAAACCGGCCCAGCGTAGGGGACCGTAATACTGAGAAGCTGTGAATAAATTCAAAGGCAGGGACGCGCTGCCGCGTCAGCAGTCGGAACCCTAAGCCGAACGTGCAGCAGCACCTCCCTGCCGTATCATGTTCATAGCGCAGATGGAATGTTCCCCCAGCTTCTGATCGAGAGGGGAATCTATCTAAATCGAATCTCCACTGGTGGCAAAGCGGAACTTAGGTTCTCTTCGATCCTGTCCGATTGATCCTCTTCAGCAATCTACCTATTGTCCCTCATATCCACACGATTCTTATTTCTTTCTCGACAGCATGGAACTCCGGATCTCCTGTATAGATCTCAGCCTTCTTCTGTTTAGCAAGAGCGGCTGCAAAACAGTCAGCTAGAGACATCTTCTTAGTCGCTTTCATCTCACCTGCCATTTCGGCTAAATCAATGCCGGCCGGCACGACCTCAATGGGAAGTCCCAGCAACTTGGCGCGCGATTCCTGCCACTTGAGCCTGCCCACTTTCCGCTGCACCTGGTAGCAAATCTCAGACCAATTAGGGGCAGCGATCAGGAGGAGATTCTCTGACTCTGAAGCTTTTTCCAAAGCCGCCGTCACCTTTTCGTACCCGGATTCCCTAAACAGGAATGCTAAGACAGCGTAGCTATCAAGCACCGCGCTTTTCAATCTTGGCCTCCTCGCGCTCCTTGTCCTTGCTCCGCTCGTTGAGCAGTTCCTGAGTCACTGAAGTATCAGAACTGAGCATGCCGCAAACACTCCGGATATACTCTTTAGTGACCGGTTGGAATAGGATCTCATTATCCCGCTCGATGAAACAAACCTTGGTCCCCGGCTTAATGCCATACCGGCGTCGAAGCCGTGCGGGAATCACAAGCTGCCCCTTACTCGTCACGTAAGCCTTCTCCATGCACAATCCTCCTAATTAACATTAGTCATCTTACACTACGGCCAATAGTAAGTCAATAATAAATTTGTTGGCTATTATTTACAGAAGTAAGGCATATCAATCCACGGCTGCACACGGCGTGACGGTAAGCACTGCGTTCAAACAAATATCGCCTTACAGCGGCTCCAAATGCGCGGTAAAATGCCGAAGAAAAGGAGCTTCGTGGGTGATTCGGTAACCTCGAAGCTCCTCGCGGCGCTTCCAAACGTCTAGAATGACTTCGATGACATAATCGATATGACTCTGCGTGTAGACGCGGCGCGGAATCGCCAGACGAACCAGGTCCATGGTGGCATTCGAACCAAACATCAGGGTCCCGATTTCCACAGAGCGGATCCCGCCTGCCAGGTATAGCTCACAAGCCAGAGCCACTCCCGGGAACGATTCCGGGGAGATCTGCGGCAGGAAGGATCGGGCATCCAGGTAAATCGCATGGCCTCCGGGCGGCTGAACGATTGGGACTCCTTCCGAGGAAATATGTCGGCCAAGATAAGCCGTGGAAGCGACCCTATAGTGAAGATAATCCTCCTCCAGGGCCTCATTCAATCCAATCGCAATAGCCTCCAGGTCACGGCCGGCTAAGCCGCCGTAAGTCGGGTAGCCTTCCGTCAAGATTAGTAGATTTTCTTCTTGTTGAGCCAAGGAATCGTCGTTCGTGCAAAGAAACCCTCCGATGTTGGCCATGCCATCCTTTTTGGCCGACATGGTACAACCATCACCCAGACTAAAGATCTCCTGAGCGATTGCCCGGGCACTCTTCGACGAGTAACCCGGCTCCCGTTGTTTGATGAAATAAGCATTTTCTGCAAAACGGCAGGCATCAAAATAGAGTGGGATGGAATGACGTCGACACACGGCTTTGACCGCACGGATGTTTTCCAGCGAGACAGGTTGACCGCCGCCCGAGTTGTTAGTAATCGTCAGTATCACTAGAGGGATTTTCGAGGGTCCAACCCGGTCAATGAGTTCCTCCAACGCAGCAACGTCCATGTTCCCCTTGAAGGGATGCAGACTGGCCGGTTGCTTCCCTTCTGCGATGGGCAGATTTATAGCTTCTGCTCCTACAAATTCAATGTTGGCACGAGTTGTATCGAAGTGGGTGTTATTGGGGACATAATCCCCCTTCTTGCACATCACGCCAAAAAGGATCCGCTCGGCAGCGCGCCCCTGGTGGGTGGGAATTACATGGGTGTAACCGAAAATGTCCTGAACGGCTCGTCGAAAGCGTTCAAAGCTGCGACTACCGGCGTAGCTTTCATCCCCTTCCATGAGGGCAGCCCATTGCCGGGTGCTCATGGCCGCAGTCCCCGAGTCGGTCAGGAGATCGATTAAGATTGCTTCGGCCGGAACCAGGAAGAGATTATGATGCGCCTGGTCGAGTCGTTTCTTGCGCTCTTCGGCGGTAGTCCAGCCCACCGGTTCAATTGTTTTGATTTTAAAAGGTTCGAAAACCGTCTTGTAGGCCATGGGCTCATTCAACTCGTCGCACCGTGTTGGTCAAAGTGCCAATTTCCGGAATTCCGATCTCGACTATATCTCCTTCCCGCAATGCGGCCTCTTCAGTCTGGATAATCCCCGTACCTGTCAGCACGACCGTACCTGTCGGAACAGGGTTGGCCAAGAAAAGGAAGTCAATCAACTCCTCTATTTTGCGGTGCATCATTCCGACTGAGGTCTCTCCCGAAAAAATCACTCGACCCTGCCGCAGTATTTGGCAATGGATCGTCAATTTATAAGGGTCGGGGATTTCGTCTGTGCTGACCAGGACGGGACCCAGTGCACAGCAACCCTTGAAAACCTTTGACTGCGGTAGATAGAGCGGGTTCTCCCGCTCTATGTCCCAAGCCGAGACATCATTACCGATCATGTAGCCCAGGACCTTTTTTTGGAAATTCACCAGGACAGCCAACTCGGGTTCGATAGCCGTAAACCGTGAGTCACATCGCATTCCGATAAAGTCATGAGTCCCCGTGCAGCGTGCTGCAGTTCCCTTAAAGAAAAGCTCCGGTCTGCGGGCTGAATAGACAGAGTCATAAATGCCCTTGGAGGCCTGGATATCGCCGTCTCGAAACTCTGCACTCTTCTTGTAGGTAACACCAAAGGCCCACACTTCGGGGGGATGGATAGGGATTGCCACTCGGATCTTCTCGGCATCGGGGGCTAACTGGATCTCCTCCCAACTAACTTCCAGCGCTTTAGCTGCCGCCAATTCCTCGCCTACCTCGGCAAGTTCCAGATCAACAGCAGTGGCGTATTCCACCAAATCAAGCATGGACCGCACGTTCTTTTGCTCATAAACAATGGGATAGATTCGGCCAGAGTCCAGCTTAGCAGCGACAATGCCCTTCCTCGGATCACAGATTTGAATGAATCGCATGACGGTCTCCTCTCAGGTCATGGTTTGAACCATGACGCCGTGATCGATTTCAGCTTCCTGCTCTCTCAAGTGCTGATGCGCCAATTCCAGGCTCACTTCTTGAAACTGGATTTTCTCCCCAATGTTCAACTGAGCAGCCTTGGGGAGGTCGGCTGTAGTGACCACCGCAATCTTAGGGTATCCGCCGACCGTCTGATGGTCTGCCATGAGCAGGACCACCTGCCCACTAGGAAGTACTTGCAGGGCTCCGGCAGGAACAGGATCAGAGATGATTTCCGCTTTTTGAGCGGCTATCTTGGGACCCTCCAGGAGGTAGCCCATGCGATTCGCATTAGGGCTAATCCGGAACTCATTTGAGTAGAACTTTTCAATCTCAGTTCGCGCAAAGCAATCGATCTGAGGGCCGGCAATTACCCGAAGCGTGCGACATTCAGTATAGATCTTTAAGGCGCCATCAGAGACTCTGCGGCTGGCATGAGCCTCACTCGCTGCCGGCGAAGTACGCAAACGGAGGATATCCCCTTTTTCCAGTCGCCTCCCTTGGAATCCTCCAAATCTTGAGGTCAAGTCAGTTGAGCAACTCCCTAAGATTTCGTCACCTTCAAATCCTCCTTCGACGCAAAGGTAAGATCGTACACCCCATCCTCGCTGGCCAAAGGAGAGAGTCTGTCCAGGCCTTAACCAGTGATTTTCCCAAAGTGGCAGGTCATTGCCGTCTAATTCTGCAGATAGGTCAGCTCCCGCAAGAGCAATTTGACATGGCGCGAGGGCTTGCAGTTCCGGCCCGGTTACCGTGATTTCCAGCGCAGGAGCCTCTCGGGAGTTGCCGACAAGATGGTTGCCCAGACGCATGCTGTGCCGGTCCATCGCCCCACAAACGGGAACACCATGACGCTGGAAACCCACACGGCCGCCATCCTGAATCGTAGTCAAAATACCGGGTCTCTTCACCAGAAAAACCGGTCTGCCCCGCCCTTCCAAACTGGGTTTGGTACTAGCATCGATTGTTGAAAGGTCTGCATACTCGCTTGCCGTGATCGGACGGAATTTGACCCGGTCGCCCGAATGCATAAGGAATGGAGCTTTATCAAAGGGTCTGAACAATGGTCGTGGCGTTCTGCCGATAATCCTCCATCCTCCGGGCCCATCGGCCGAGTAAACCCCCGTCTGTCTGCCCCCGATCGCCACTGAACCTGCAGGCACGTGCAGTCGAGGCGTTTCCAGACGCGGCGTGGCTATGGTTACGGGCATTCCTCCCAGATAGGGAAAACCGGGAGAAAAACCCAGAAAATGGACTACGTACTCACCTGAAGAGTGGATTTTCACAACTTCATCGGGAGGCAGATGGTTGAACTGAGCTACAAATTTCAAGTCCGGGCCAAACTGTCCTCCATAGCAAACCGGAATTTCGATCTGCCTGGAAATTCGATTTGAAGTCTCGCGCAGTTCAGCTTCGAGAACTCTCAATTCTGCTACCAGACAATCATAAGAGACCTTCAAAGGATCGTAAATGACACCCAAAGAACGATAGGCCGAGAGCGATTCCTGCACTGCCGTTAGCATTCGCTGTTCAAGCAACTGGCTGAAACGGCGGACTCTAGAATTAATTTGCGAGGAGATCTCTTCGGGGAATTCCACCAGAACCATGCGGTCGCCACTAGGAAGGTAATTACAGTTCATGGAAGATCTCTTATGGGGACCGGGTAGACCCTTGAGTCCATCAACGGAAGACTCTCAACACCTTCTCAAGAATGGATCTCTGAGCGACTGCAGCTCCATCCGAGAAAGTGATTAGCGAGAGTAAAGACTGAATCTTGTCGTCGGATAAAGGTGGAAGGATCCTCAAATGAAAATTAGTATCTTTTAAACTCGTCTCCAGATCGAGACAGTGACGGCATTCAGCAGTGTGCTGCTCAACGTTTCGCTTCTCCTGCCATGGCATATGTCCATCCATGACTTTGCAGAATGCATTAATCTCTGGACAATTTGGGCCTCTGCGCTTCTCAACCTCGCACGACAGAGAATCATTCAGCAGCCAGGGCCGTGCGTCCGGGTTAGCAAATTCCTTGAGTCCCGTTACAACTCCAGCCCTTCCCACTTTCACGAGTGAAATTGGCACTCTGAGGATCTTGCCGATCACTTCATCAGAATATCCTTTTAGAGCCAGCCAACCAGGCTCCTGGTGCGCCAGTGGCAGCTTTCCAAAGACCTGGTTAACAATATCGAGGTTGATCGCGGCGGAATTGATAGACCCAATGGTTCCTCGGAAGAAATCAAAAAGGGGATATTGAAAAGTTACCGCGAATTCCTGCTCATTGAATCCTGAAAACTCTCTGAAGAAGGCATTCTCTTTCTTAGAGAGAGCGGCAAAGAAGTGAGGCAAGTCAGTTCGAAGGGATTCTGCCGTCAGCCCAAACCTTTGCAACACGAGGTGCTCAGCCAATGCACCGTACTTACTAACAAAGAACCGCCAATTTCTGATATCGCCTCTGGCACATCCCCGCAACATCGATTGAAAAGTTAAGAGTTCAGCAGGCATCTCGTGTCAAGAGAATATTCTGAGACACAGATATTACATGGAAACCTGCTTATTCTAATCACAACCTGGTTCGTTTTCAAGGTTGGTCGCACCCGGACAGGAGTTCGCCCCCCCCTTCCAACCTGAGTACCAGTTCGTCGGGTACCTGCATCTTGTTGCCTGACCGCATTGTGAAACTGGCAATAATTGCGCTATTGCGCTAGCCACAGCTTGCAAATCCGTTTAACAATAGATAAAATTCAGGAACTTTGCTTGCTCAAGAGTCAATCAGGATTGTTAATTCAAGTGGTTGTTGCTCTTGAGACTTTCCCAAGGGCTCTTCAGAGGCATGACAGATTGAAAGCCCTGTTAATTGACAGATTGTACACTCGGGAGGATTAATCCAAGTGCAAGACAAGCACCAAATCGACCCTATACGCCACTCACAAGTCGAATCCCCAATAGGTAGTGAAGCAGTCCCTGGGCCAACGAGTGATGGACGACTAATCGTCATCACTGCTCCTCTGACTGAGTGCATCGACCACGCCGGTTATTTCATTCAAATGGCAATGGCTTCTTTGCCGTTTTGGATGGAACGAGTCATAAATAGTAAATATCCCAATTGGAGGAATGTAGAACGAAACGCAGATGGGTCTGCCCGCTTCATGCCCGCGGGGGTGAGACTGCTCGAAGAGTCACTTTTGCGCGAGTATAGCAGAGACGAGGTTGTGGCCTGCTTTCCCGAAGATCTGGACCGATTCATCGGCCCCAGGACTCGCGTTGTTGCAATGTCCACACATAATCCGCTGGGAGTTACATTTGCTGCCGGTGTCTATGCTTCGATCTTTGGATCATCGAAGCAACCCATCAACTCTCACTATGCCCGTGACATGTTCAGG
>DATKMG010000632.1:0-3342 GCA_035541995.1 Terriglobia bacterium | reverse complement strand
GCATTGAAGGAAGTCTTGGGCGTCGAGATGGAAGGTGAGCCGTTGGAGGGACAAGCGGACTGCTTTTATCGGATGAACACCGCCCATCCCGCCCTTGGGGAATACCGGCAGGGAGCTGTGGTCATGGGAGATGGCCGGCTAGTGCCAGTAAAGGCACGGGCCGGGGCAACAGTTCTGGCGGATTGCATGAACATGGAGACATCAGAATCGAGAGGTCCCGCCATTGTCTTCAACCAATTCGGCCGTGGACGGACAATCTATATCGCCGGGAGCCTGGAAGCCCACTACGTGTCAAGTCGCGTTTCTTCAATCCAACGGATCCTGGGGTCCATCGTTCGCTACCTGGCCCACGACGAGCCGTTGCCATTCTGCCTCACAGCTCCCAAAGGAGTTTATGGGGTACTGCGACGCACTCCCATGGGAGATCTAATTCTTTGGGTGTGCGCTAATGTGGGTTTCAAGGATGCCGCGGCCGGACGCATGCGACAGGAATATGTGCCGGTCTTCAACGTGGAAGTAAAGGTGCGGATACCCGAGGGGTGGCAGGTAAAGTCAATGCATCTTCTGCGGGAGGGCCTCACTGTGCCCTTTGCAGTCTCGGCGGCATATGCAGTCGCTACAATCCCCACGCTTCATATTGCCGAGGTTGTGCATCTGAAACTCGGGTAGTTGTCCTGTTACCCACCTGGATAATTGGACGACAAGCTGGAAAAGTTGAAGGCCTGTTGCCACCCAAAATACACCCTATTGACCAATAGGAGACTCCAGCCAATTCTCGGTTCAAAGCAGCGAGATGAGTCGATCGGGAGCCGGAGCAGACTCTTTCTGGCAAGCGGTGGTTAAATTAGCAACCCTCTTTAATACTCGGGGCATAGAAGCGTCCTTTTACGTGGCCAGGCCGGCTTGTCAAACGTGAGCAGGATTCCGTTCACTTTTCCTGTAGCCTGCCGACCCGCTCTGCGTTAGCCCGTATAAGCTTGCTTCCGGTTGTTCTCTATTTCCCCGCATCATCAGCAGAGGGGCCGTAAATGCTCGGAACCTTGCCGCCCATCGGACGAATATAGGTACTCAGTTGGCCGCGATGATGAATGACATCGAACAGCGCAATCCATAACAGTCCGCCCACGGTGTCCTTGAGCAAAAACTCTTCTGTCCCTCGAATCAGCCACGCCTGGTGGTACCATGCACTGTCATCCAGCGCGTGCAATTGACTGGCTAGCGTGTCATGATCACGCTCATAAGTGGCAATCATGTCGTCCAGTCGGCCGAAACTGCCGGGTTCCTCCCAGCGCAATCCACTGTACATGCTTTTTTGGCTTTTGCAGAGTTGAATGCAACCTTGTTGAGAGGAGACCAGCAAGGCCACCAATTCTCCGGCCGAACGTGATCGCGGATGGGGCCGATAATCGAGACCATGAGCAGGGAGTGCTTTTAAGACCCTTGCGAAGGCAGGGTACTCTTGTGTCCACTTCTGAACGAAGAACTCTCGATTGCTGAGCTCTCTTCCAAGAGGTTGGGTTACCATGGCAACCTTCCTTTCAGGTCACTAAAAATTGCAGCCTCTCCTTGCTGAGCCTGACGATAAGGTCTACCGTCTTTGTCATCCCGGGGAATTGAGCTACTCTCAATTAGCATAACAATTTCTTCCGACATATAATGGTCCCCATCGGTGCGCGAGGAAGTGTGCCCAGAAACTCTTCGATGGGCCATGGGTGCGGTTTGCCGGGATCGGTCGCCACAACGGCCTTTTGAAGCGCGAGAAACTCTTCAGCGGTGCCGACGACGAAGCCATTGTGTGACATGGCGACGATATCGGCTTTCCCGTCGCCGGGGAGGTGGAATCGTCGTTTCTCCTTGTTTCCTCGGTATTCACTCGTCCAGAACCATCCAGTACGTGGCTCCACCCAGGCCGCGCGCCTCAGAGAGTTGGCGAGCCTGCCAACGAGCCCATTCCGGCAAAAACTTCACTGGAATGGCCGGTGGTGCCTGCACCGTCGTTCATTCCTTCGGGCAGTTCGCTCATCGAATTATTGTTCGTCGGAGCATATGTCCCTTTTTCTCGCCGAAATTCATCATGCCGAATTTCATTGGATTCGTTGCTTGGTAATTTGCAGGATTGTAGGGAAGAACACATCACCAGATAGATGGTTTTTTCTCTACCCTAAAGGAATGACCTGAAAATATCACTATCGTGGTAGCCGAGAGTCAACCGGGCCGAAGACGTCTACCAGTGCTGCCACCCTGGAGGTTTGGCTCGACTTACGACGCCTTGCTTCTTGGAGGGAAATGGTAACCATCAAGGACCGCGGGGGGCACCCCTGACATTTGGCTCTGCCGCTGACTTCGCAGGTGTCAACCAGGGTCGGACCTGTGCATGAGGTTTTCCAACCCATAACTGGCCGCGCCAGCCAGAGCAGCCTGATTCAGGATCACGTGAATCGGGATGCGCGCCATCAATTCGGCGAAGCGTCCCTTGCGTCTGAACGATTGCATGAAAGACTGCCCTTTGAGTGCCGGTAGCACATGGGTGGCGATGCCGCCAGCGAGGTAGACACCACCAGTCGCAAGCACTTTAAGCGCAAGATTGCCGGCTTCATCGCCGAGAATCGAAATAAGAATGTCGAGTGTCGTGGCGCAGAGAACGCTGGGGTGACCGGGATCGAGACCAAACTTGATAATAGCCGGCGAAGGGTCGTATGCAGCGGCAATGGCTTCGGCAACCTCGGGCCCTTCCGAGGCATAACCACTGCTGCGCAGATACTCATAGATGTGCGGGATCCCGATGCCGGAACAAACGTGCTCATAGCTCACGTGATCGAACCGCTTGAGCATGTATGCCAACAAACCCATTTGCATCTCATCCGTCGGCGCATAGCTGGCATGGCCGCCTTCGGAGCTATGAGCAACGTAACGGGATCCATCCCAGGTAAGGAACGACTCGCCCAGCCCGGTACCCGGTGCGATCACGCCGATGGCGCTCCCCGGGAGCGGCGCTCCGGCGTTGAGTGTATGCAAGTCATTTGTTCGCAGGCGCGGAATGGCAAAGGCAATGGCCTCGAGATCGTTCATGAGATGAATCCGTTCCAGGTTGAGTTCTTTTGCGACTATTGACTCGTCAATTACCCATGGCAAATTGGTGATCTTTGCACGACCACTCATCACGGGTCCGGCCACCGCAAAGCAGGCCACATCGACCTGTCCTTTTGCTTTTGTCAAGAACTCCCTGGCAATAGTCTCCAAGCCGCCATAGTCAGCGCTGTGCACTTCCGTCTGGGCGAGTGGTGCGTAGGGGCCGGTCTCACTCGAGTAAATGGCCAGAGCGGTCTTCGTGCCTCCAATATC
>DATKMG010000631.1:0-4940 GCA_035541995.1 Terriglobia bacterium | reverse complement strand
CTCGATCAGGTCCCGTTCGGCGTCAGCTGCCCTCCGCTCCGTCTGACTCGATTGGAGCGCAATATCTTCGAGCTCTTCGAGCGCATACAGGAACGAGGTTCTCCGGTCAGAGGATAGGCTTGGCGAAGATTGTACTGGCCGTTGTTTTCTAGCCCCAAAGGCGTGGTGGAACACGGAGTCGACATTGGGCAGCTTGAATTCCTGCGTGCTCTGCGCAGGAAGGAGGCCCTTCAGGATGCGGTGCACCATCAGATCCGGATAGCGCCGGATGGGCGAAGTGAAATGGGTATAGCAATTGGAGGCCAGGCCAAAATGGCCCTGGTTGTGGGGCGAATAAACAGCTTGCTGTAACGAGCGCAGCATCAGGTACGACAGGATTCGTTCCTCCGGCTTCCCTGCCAACTGATCGACCAGACGCTGGTAATCTGCCGGAAACACCTTGACGTTCAAGGCTTGCAGGGATTGCCGGAGTCGTCTTGCTTCGTCCCGATTTTGTCCAGGCCGGACGCGGTCCTTCACTCGCGGCACGATCATCGTGCCCTGGCCAGCCAGACCGGAACCTAACTGGTATCCGAAGCCTTTCGCCACCTCATTAAACTCAAGAACCTTGATCGGATCCGGAGATTCATGAATCCGGTAAAGGGAGGGAATGGAAGCTTGAAACAGATGTCTTGCCACGGTCTCGTTGGCGGCAAGCATGAATTCTTCGATGATTCTGTGCGAGATGTTGCGTTCTGATTTCAGGATGGAAGACATCAAACCGGCGGCATCGAACTCGATGACGGGTTCGGGAAGATCGAAATCAATTGAACCAAGCCGGCGCCTGCGCTCATAAAGAATCGAAGCCAATTCTCTCATCAGCTCAAAGTGAGGGACCAGCTCCTGGTATCGCCCGATGACGTCGGGATCTCTGTCGATGAGAATCCTGCCCACAGCCGTATACGTCATTCGCTCTCGGCTGCGGATAACTCCTCTCAGAAATGAATATCGACTGACCTCGCCTTCAGACCCGATCTCCATCAGCGCAGACAGGGTCAGGCGGTCTTCCTGAGGCTTGAGACTGCAGATGCCATTGGAGAGTTCCTCGGGGAGCATGGGCACAGCCCGGTCAGGAAAATAGACCGAAGTGCCTCTTGTGCGGGCTTCCCTGTCCAGGGGGGAGTCTTTCTTCACATAGTGCGAGACGTCGGCGATGTGCACGCCCAGGAGATAGTTGCCATTGGATAATCTATCGACGTGAACCGCGTCATCGAAATCTTTGGCGGTCTCACCGTCGATAGTCACAATGGGCAATGATCGGAAGTCCATGCGCCCCGTCAGATCTTCATCGCCCAGTCGGAGATGGAGACCTTTGACTTCGGTCAGGACCGATTCAGGAAACCTCACTGGTATCTGGTATTTCCGAATGACCATTTCCACGTCAACCCCAAACGTTCCCCGAAAGCCCAAGATTTCGATTACCCGCCCTCGCGGGCGCCTGCTTCCATGCGGAAATCGAGTGATTTCCACATTGACCATTGAGCCTTCGGGCGCGTCCATATCCTCGCCGTCGCGGACCAGGATTTCAAATGGGAGGCCGGGATCATCAGGAGTAACGACTGAATCCGGGATTCCGGGCTTGAAACAGCCAACCACCGTGCGATGCTTGCGGACCAGGACTTTCAGGATTCTGCCTTCAGAGACACGGCCGCCCGGGGCAAGTCCGGTCGTCACCATGACGGTATCTCCTGCCATAGCATCGCCTACGAAACGGGCTGGAATCAGGACGTCCTCCTCAATTCCTGCTTGTTTGTCATCCGGCCTGACAAATCCAAAGCCTTGCCGGTGAAGCCAGAGTTTGCCGGTGACAATCTTTCTCAGGCCAGACAAGGTATAGCGATTTCCCTTGAGACTGATGAGAATTCCTTGCTTCGTCATCTCGTTGAGGGTCAGCCGGATGTCGTGAGTTTCATCCGGCGTTGCCTGGAGAATCTCCATCAGCTGTCGAAAGCTCATCTCTTCCGGAGAATCGCCTCTAAAGGCTCTGAGTATCTTCTGTTCCAGAGTGTCCATTGATCATGATCACCAATCACAGGGGCATCAAACCTTAATCGGATATAATACCGGGGCGAATTCGCAATCGGAACAGGAATCCGGCCCTGGCTCGGCCATGCTGGAGCTCTGTTGCTCACGTTTATGGACTCACTCGGATATCAAAAGCTGCTGTCCAGCAACCGGAACTTCCGCTATCTCTGGACGGCTCAAATCGTCAGTGAACTAGGCGACTGGTTCAATATCATCGCCGGCCTGGCGCTTTCTATGCATTTGACTGGGTCCGGCCTGGTTGTGACGGCGTTTCTGCTTTCCCGCACCATCCCCGTCGTGATTTTTGGACCCGTTGCAGGAGTCATCGCAGATCGACTGAGCCGCCGCACCGTCCTTCTGTCAGCAGACTACACCCGTGCAATCCTGGCTTTGGGATTTCTCCTGGTTAATTCACGGGAGCGGATGTGGATGGCCTATCTGTTCAGCGCGCTGCTGACTGCGGTTTCCATCTTCTTCACAACCGCCAAGTCCTCCGCCATCCCGGAGATTACCTCGAGTCATGAGTTGATGCCGGCTAACGCCCTGACCGGGTCCACCACCGCCGTTGTCCAGACTCTCGGAGGGGCACTGGGTGGATTCGCTTCGCAGTGGCTGGGGTACCAGGGCGCGTTCATCCTCAATGCTCTCTCGTTTGTAGCCTCAGCTCTTCTCATTTACCTGATTCGTTTCCGGGAACGCCACCTCGAGTCAAAGCAGGACCGCCCGGAACCGGCTCGTTCGATTCAGAGCGATTTCAGGGAGGGTGTGCTCTTCATCCGTCGAAGCCCGATAGTCCTCGGCCTTATGTTGATTGGCGTTGGCTGGGCGACGGGAGGAGGGGCCGCCCAAATCCTCTTTAGCCTGTTCGCGATCGATGTGTATCACGCCGGCGACCAGGGTATCGGCATACTTTATTCTGCTGCGGGATTTGGCATTATGAGCGGAGCCACAATAGCTAACTGGTATTTCCGCAACAAGTCGTTTTCCCTGACGAAATGGGTCCTGGGGATCAGCATGGTATTGACAGGCTTGTGTTATAGCATTTTCAGTTTCAGTCAGCACCTCTGGACGGGGTTCGTGTGGCTGGCCTTGAGCCGCGTAGCCATGGGGATCAACAATGTCATCGCTACAACATTGTTGATGAACCTGGTCCCTACAGATTTCCGCGGCCGGACTTTCTCCACGCGGGAGACGGTTGTGATCCTGACCATGGTTCTCTCCATGTTGCTGGCTGGGGTGGGCCAGCATTATGCAGGCCCTCGCACCATAGGGTTCATAGCCGGAATCCTGACCTTGAGCACAGGGGTTGTCTGGCTGGTTGCCAACTGGATGGGCGTTTATGGTGATGACCAAAAAATCCAGGAGCGTCTTTAACCTGCGATTGTCGACCCTAAGGTTTAATACGCCGATTGGCGGAAACCAGTAAAATTAACCGCAGAGGCACAGAGACGCAGAGAGTGATTACAGACGGTGGAACGTATGTCCAAGGGAAATGACAAGAGGGGAGAGACAATTGGACCTTGACAATTTTGAATCCTGGGGCTTGTAGGGGCGTCCCAGTGTCTTCGTGCTGAGTGGCTCGAGTTAGTGGCGGTCCGAGAAAAATCAAATCTTGACGCCAGGTCGACTGTTGCGTCATCCTCAAGTCGAAACTGGGTTGAAGTAGTCGATACTCCTATACAGAACTTAAAGTGACGTCCCCAGCATCCTAGCGCTTCAAATCTATCCCCACATACTTCCGCGAGGAATAACAAAATGAGCAACCTCACCACACGACGCGATCTTTTAAGAATGACAGGCCTTTCCGGGGCTGCGGCCATGTTGAAGGGAAGCAGATCATCAGGTGCAGAAGAGATCGACAAGAAGATCACTTTGGCCTTTGTTGGATGTGCCCACATCCACACTCCTGACTATGTCAACCTGCTGAAGGGCCATAATGACGTCCGGGTCAAGTACGTCTGGGACCACGATGCTGCTCGCGCGTCCAAACGAGCTGGGGAATTGGGAACCAAGACTGCTAAGAGCCCTGACGAAGTCTGGTCTGATCGGGAGGTGGCAGGAGTTGTCATTTGTTCAGAAACCAATCGGCACACCGACCTGGTGATGGCTGGGGCCCACGCGGGCAAGCACATGTTTGTGGAAAAGCCTATGGGCATAACTGCAAAGGAAAGCTATGCCATGGCCAGTGCTATTGAGAAGGCTGGGGTGCTTTTTACGACGGGTTATTTCAACCGCACAATCCCGCAACACCTCTTTCTGAAGGATCAAGTGGCCAAGGGGAATTTCGGCAAAATCACCCGGGTCCGCGGCTCGAATTGCCACGAGGGTTCTCTGGCCGGCTGGTTCGATACGGAATGGCGGTGGATGGCCGACCCGAAAATCGCCGGGGTCGGAGCTTTTGGCGATTTGGGAACTCATCTATTGGATATTCTGATGTGGCTTCTGGGTGACGTGGACACGGCCACAGCCGATATTAAGGTGGTGACGCGTCGTTATGGAGACTGTGACGAATCGGGAGAGGGCTTGTTGAAATTCAAGAACGGTACTACCGGGACACTAGCTGCAGGATGGGTGGACGTCGCCAATCCAGTCACACTGGAAATCAGCGGCACCGAAGGTCATGCAGTCATCGTGAATGAAGAACTTTATTACAAGTGCGAGAAGGTCCCAGGTGCCGATGGGAAGAATCCCTGGAAGCTTCTCCCCCAGGCCTATCCCGCGCCCATGCACATGTTTGTTGAGGCCGTAGGGGGAAAGAAAGGCCTGCCCCTGGTATCCCCTCATGAAGCGGCGATGCGGGTTAGTGTGATGGAAGCCATGTATCAGGGTGCTCGAACCCGCCAGTGGGTGAAGCCACTTTAAGACGATGAGCTGTG
>DATKMG010000630.1:0-3229 GCA_035541995.1 Terriglobia bacterium | reverse complement strand
GTGGGGCTATTGCTGCTGTCAATCTTCCTCTCTCTCCTGCTGTGCGAAGGAGTATTGCGCTGGATCCAAGCGTCACGATGGAATCGGACATTCTATATCTGGCCGCCCCACATGTATGCGGTCTTTGATCCGATCCGCAGTCTCTATGTTGGCATCAGCCGCAGGGCCCGTTTTATTGTCAATAGTGACGGGTTTCGTGGTGATGAACGATCTCCGAACGATCACATTCGACTTCTGACCATTGGCGGCAGCTCAACGGAATGCTCGATGCTGGATCAGACCGAAACTTGGCCTTACTTGTTGCAGAAGGAATTGAGCATGCAAATGGCTGCGCGGGTTTGGGTGGGCAACGCCGGCCGCAGCGGAGACACATCGCGCAACCATGTCGTAGCCATGAAATACCTACCGCTGGAAGGCTTGAAGATAGACCTAGTGATCCTGCTCCCTGGCATCAATGACCTCAGCAAACGCCTTTCGAGAGACACTCAATATGATCCTTCCTATATGGATCGCCCGGGGACTGAGGAGGAACTAATTGCGCAGACTTTCCAAGGCAGTTTTCGTATCGACCCCAATGATCCGTTTTACAAAAGGACCGCAATCTGGCAGACACTGATGAGACTGCGTCCGATACTGCGTCGAGGCCACGTTCAGGACAAAGTCGGCAGGAACCTGAGCGTTTGGAGGAGTCATCGGCAGGGGGCCTCGGAATATCGTAACGAGTTGCCTGATCTCGCGTCCGCTCTGGATGAGTATTCGTCTAACATCTCCCGGATTATCGATCTGGGCCGCAGGCACAGGGTACAGATTGTTTTCATGACGCAGCCATATCTGTGGCGATCCAATCTCGCAGCCGACGAGAATGCACTCCTGTGGTTTGGCGGTGTGGGCGATTTCCAGCAGTTTGAGCACCAGCCTTACTACACTGTCCGAGCTCTGATAAGGGGAATGGACATGTACAATGACCGTCTGAAGCAGGTGTGCCGACAACAGGAAGTCCCCTGCTTTGATTTGGCTTCGCTCATTCCGAGCAATACTACCGCTTTCTATGATGACGTGCATTTCAACGAAGGCGGTGCCAGGCAGGTCGCACACCACGTTGCAAATTACCTGGTTTCCCATGGTCTGCTAGTTGCGTCGCGCCGGCAAACGAGACAATGACGGAACCCAACAATCCTCAGGACTATCCCGCTGGCAGCCGCCTGGACGCGGTCGCCAGTCCCCGGTTAGGGAGGCGTTAGCAGGAAGACTATGATACTGAGAAACATAATCCGCCGGTCTGAGGTCTGAAATGAAAAAAACCATACTTGGTATTTCTGCCTTCTATCATGACAGTGCGGCTTGTCTGGTCCGTGACGGAGAAATATTTGCTGCAGCCCAGGAAGAACGCTTCACGCGCAAGAAACACTATGCGGGGTTTCCCACAAAAGCTGCAAGTTACTGCCTGAAGGAGGCGGGGATTACTTTGAGGGACCTCCAGTGCGTTGTATTTTACGACAAACCGCTCGTTAAATTTGAGCGCCTTCTGGAAACCTATCTGTCATTTGCCCCTGTGGGGATCCGCTCTTTTGTGGCCGCAATGCCAGTTTGGCTTAAGGAGAAGCTATTCCTGAAGAACCTCCTCCGAAAGGAGCTTTTGAGCATTTCAAACGGGATGGCAGAGTCTAACCTGCCTCCGATATTGTTTACTGAACATCACGAATCTCATGCAGCTTCCGCTTTCTACCCTTCCCCCTTTCAGAAGGCGGCGATTCTTTGTATGGACGGCGTGGGAGAATGGGCAACGACCAGTGCCTGGCTCGGGGAGGATAATCGGCTCACGCCTCTCTGGGAAATACACTTCCCACACTCCATCGGACTTCTCTATTCTGCTTTTACCTACTATACGGGTTTCAAAGTCAACTCGGGTGAATACAAAGTGATGGGTCTGGCTCCATACGGTCACCCCCGGTACGTTCAGGTGATCTACGACCATCTGATAGACGTCAAATCTGATGGCTCATTTCGCCTTAATATGGATTACTTCAGCTACTGCACCGGACTCACCATGACTAACCATAACTTTGATGCTCTTTTTGGAGGCCCACCACGATTACCGGAATCGCCGCTGACTCAGAGGGAAATGGATCTGGCCCGATCCATCCAGGATGTCACTGAAGATGTCATGCTGAAATTAGCCAGGAATTTGCACAAGGAGACTCTCCAAGAAAATCTATGCTTGGCAGGCGGTGTGGCGCTGAACTGTGTAGGGAATGGCAGGATCCTGAGAGAAGGTCCGTTCAAGCGATTATGGATCCAGCCGGCAGCCGGTGACGCGGGAGGAGCGCTAGGTGCGGCTCTGGCTGCATGGCATCAGCTGGAGCAGAAACCTCGCAGACTGCCGGAGAACGGCGATTTAATGCAGGGCAGCTTCTTGGGGCCCTCTTACTCCAATGAAAAAATAGAGGCGTTCTTGAAACAGGAGGGGGCTCCCTACCAACGGATGACCGATGAACAGCTATTCGACTGGGTTGGGCATGAAATTGGCCAGGGGAATGTCGTGGGTTGGTTTCAGGGGCGGATGGAGTTTGGGCCCCGGGCCCTCGGAGCGCGGAGTATTATCGGCGATGCCCGGAATCCGGGAATGCAGTCTGTCATGAACCTTAAGATTAAATACCGGGAATCGTTCCGACCCTTCGCCCCATCGGTCCTGCATGACAGGCTTTCCGATTACTTCGAGCTCGATACAGACAGCCCTTTTATGTTGTTGGTGGGCCCCGTGCTGGAGAAACGCCGAAAATTCATCGGAGACGATCAGCGTTCTCTTTGGGGGATTGACCTTTTGAATGTCCCTAAATCTGATATCCCGGCCGTCACCCATGTGGACTTTTCGGCTCGGATTCAGACGGTTCATTTCGAAACAAATCCACGATATTACAAGCTGCTTAAGGCATTCGAGGCACAAACCGGGTGTGGCGTGATTGTCAATACTTCGTTCAACGTCAGAGGTGAGCCTATCGTCTGCACACCGGCCGACGCCTATCGTTGTTTCATGCGGACAGAAATGGACATTCTTGTCCTGGAGAACTGTGTTCTTCGGAAGGCTGAACAGAAGGCTTTGCAGGGCGATTCGGATTGGAGGAAGGAATTTGAGCTGGATTGAATGGGGAGCGGACCATTGAAGGATAAGAACGAAACCAGGGAATATCGACGTTTTGGACTGCTGATCGGCGGGGTATTTGTCATCATC
>DATKMG010000629.1:0-13340 GCA_035541995.1 Terriglobia bacterium | reverse complement strand
TGTTGGTCATGACCAGTGGTAACGTCAGGGAGGAGCCGGTGGCCACTTCCAACGAAGAGGCCATATCACATCTATCTTCGCTTGCTGATGCATTTCTCCTGCATAATCGGGACATACACGTTCGCTGCGACGATTCAGTTGTCCGGATCTTCGAGGAGCAGGAACTCCCCATCCGTCGTTCTCGCGGCTACTCTCCATATCCAGTCAAACTCCCCTATCCTATCCAATCTACTCTAGCCACGGGAGGAGAACTGAAAAACACGTTCTGCGTGACCCGAGAGGACTATGCTTTTCTCAGCCAGCATATCGGAGACATGGAGAATTTTGAGACTCTGAGTTCATTTGAGAACAGTGTCAGCCATTTCGAGAACCTTTTCCGGATCAAGCCGAAGCGGCTGGCTTATGATCTTCATCCCAATTACCTGGCCACTCGCTATGCAGTGCAGCGTTCTCAGAAAGAAGGAATCATTGCAGTAGGGGTCCAGCATCATCACGCTCACATTGCCGCGTGCATGGCCGAAAACCAGCTCCCTGGAGACCAGCCGGTCCTGGGGGTGGCCTTTGATGGTACCGGTTTCGGGACTGACGGGGCCATCTGGGGCGGAGAGTTTCTCATCTGCACATATGGCCACTTCGAGCGGTTTGCGCACCTGGCATATGTCCCGCTGCCGGGTGGAGACACCGCAGTGCGGCACCCGTGCCGGATGGCATTGAGTCATCTCCACCGGGCTGGAGTGCAATGGTCATCCAAGTTGCCCTGTGTGGCCGCCGTCAGGGATGTAGAACGATCGGTCATTGCCCATCAAATTCGAACCGGTCTGAACAGCCCACCAACCTCCAGCATGGGCCGTCTATTCGATGCTGTGGCCTCTCTTCTGGACATCAGGCAAACCGTAAATTACGAAGGACAGGCTGCCATTGAATTAGAATCGGTTTGTGATCCAGAAGAATTGAGCCGGTTTGCTTTGCCGCCGTGTTCCGAAACCTCCATTGAGGTAAGCTCCCTTTTCCCGAAGATCTTGAACGATATGGAGAAAAGCGTCCCTGTTCCAATCGTCTCTGCCAAGTTCCACAACTCATTGGCGACTCTGGTCCTGACGGTTGCCCAGCGTATTCGGAGAGAGCGCCGGATTCGGGAAGTATTGCTAAGCGGTGGGGTTTTTCAGAATGTCACCCTGTTGAAGCGAACATTGGATCTGCTTCGTGAAGCGGATTTTGTAGTGTATACTCATAGATTAGTCCCTCCCAATGACGGCGGCATCTCCCTTGGACAGGCAATGGTCGCTTCCCGATTCGGGATGTCAGGCGGGCAGTAGCCAGAAGCATCCGGTTGTAAAGATATTGGTACTTGATTTTAAACCTTGGACTTTGAACTTCAGACTTTGGACTATAGATTGAGGTGGCGGATGTGTCTTGGTGTTCCGGCAAGAATAATTGAAGCATATGAATCTAATGGCCTGGCCATGGGAAGAGTCGACTTTGGAGGTGTCACCCAGGAGGTGTGCCTGGCTTATGTCCCCGAGGCCAAAGTGGGCCAGTATGCGGTCATCCATGTTGGATTTGCGCTCAATCTCCTTGACGAAGAAGAGGCACTAGCTACTCTGGAATTGTTGAAACAGATCGGGGAATTAGAGTCCGAACGCCGGGCTGAAGGTGGAAATTGAAAGAACCTTTCTTAAAAATGTGAGCCTGAGTAGCCACGACAAACTGCTTTTGGTTTGTCGTGGGCTTTCGAACACATATGAGAAGCCCACGATGAATTCAAATTACGAATTCATCGTGGCTACCCCTGTTATTTTCAATCGCGATAGTGAGCTTGAAAAGATGATGGGACACTTTCATGAAAATGCAGTTCTTGGTGGAGGGTCGCGCGGGTGACCGCCGTCACCCGTCGCGGCGAACTCCCGGGTCAAATTGGTCGCCGCTCTGAGATCGGCTCCCACTCTCCCCCAATACCGCCATTTTCATTCGCGGTGGTGAGTGTGAAAAATCATGGGGCACTTCTTCTATGGAACTGCGGTCTTAATGTGGGAGCAGCGCTCCTGCGCGGCGACCTCCGAATCGAAAGTTATCGCCGCTCGGAGATCGGCTCCCACACTCGTGCCCAACTAGCGCAAGGAAAACTCTCATGAAATATATCGATGAGTTTCGGGATGCAGGACTGGTCCGTCGCGCCCTGAGTGAGCTTCGACGCCTGGTGACCCGACCATGGTCCGTTATGGAAATCTGTGGAGGTCAAACTCATTCCTTCATGCGCCACGGGCTGGATGAACTTATCCCTCCCGAGATTCGCCTGGTACATGGTCCGGGATGTCCCGTTTGTGTGACCCCATTAGAGCTTATCGATAAGGCGATTTGCATTGCCTCCCAGCCGAACGTAATTTTCACTTCTTATGGTGACATGCTCAGAGTGCCGGGCTCGAATGGTGACTTGTTTCGAACCCGCGCCGAGGGTGGGGATGTTCGTGTTGTCTACTCGCCTTTAGACGCTTTGAAAATTGCCCGGGAGCATCCCGAACGACAAGTAGTTTTCTTCGCAATTGGATTTGAAACCACCGCTCCGGCCAATGCCATGAGTGTCTGGCAAGCCCGACAACTGGGGGTGCGCAATTATTCCATTTTAGTCTCACACGTTCGGGTTCCGCCTGCTATGCGCGCCATCCTTTCCTCGCCCGGCAATGAAGTCCAAGGGTTCTTGGCTGCCGGCCACGTCTGTACTGTCATGGGGTATTGGGAGTATCCGCCCATTGCTGAAGAGTACCGGGTCCCAATCGTGGTCACCGGATTTGAGCCGACTGATCTGGTTGAGGGCCTTGTCCTGATTGTGCGGCAGCTGGAATCCGGAACCCACGAGATTCAAAACGCATATCCCAGGGCTGTCACTTTTGAGGGAAATCGTGCCGCTCAGCAAACCATCGAGAGAGTTTTTGTTGAATGTGATCGGAAATGGCGCGGCATTGGGACGATCCCAGGCAGCGGCTGGAAACTTCGGCCGGATTTCGATGAGTTTAATGCCGAACTGCGGTTCAACGTGGCAAACCTGGAAGCCAGGGAATCCCCGCTGTGTATCAGCGGCCTGGTATTGCAGGGGCGGAAGAAGCCCACCGATTGTGAGGCTTTTGGTCGCCAGTGCACTCCGGAGCGCCCGCTTGGGGCTACGATGGTTTCCGCTGAAGGAGCATGTTCTGCCTACTACCGCTATGGAAGGGGGGACCGAGAATCGTATGGACAGAAAAGCCGATGAACCACCCGCTACCTTCCAGAACCTCTCTTGTCCAGCTCCCATCCACCAACGGGATCGGGTTATCCTGGGCCACGGCAGTGGCGGGAAACTTTCGCATGATCTGGTGTCGCAGTTATTTCTCCCCGCCTTTTCCAATCCTGCCCTGGCAGCAGCCAACGACGCCGGCATTGTATTGGCAGGTGATTCGACTCGACTGGCCCTGAGTACTGACTCGCATGTGGTATGGCCATTGGTCTTCCCCGGGGGAGACATCGGGCGCCTGGCCGTCTGTGGCACAGTGAACGACCTTTCTATGATGGGTGCAACTCCAGTTTTCTTGACAGCGGGCTTCATCCTCGAGGAGGGTCTTGATTTTGAACTACTGAAGCGGATCGTTTCTTCCATGAGGGAAGCAGCCGACGAAGCTCGTATTGAAATAGTAGCCGGAGACACCAAGGTCGTTCAAAAAGGCAAGGCCGACGGTCTTTATATCAATACGAGCGGAGTCGGCACACTCGCCTCGGGCATTAACATCGGTGGAGCCATGGCCCGAGCGGGAGACCATGTCATTCTGTCGGGGCCCATTGGTGACCATGGTATTGCCGTACTTAGTGCTCGCGGAGAAATCGGCTTTGAAACCGAGCTTAAAAGTGATGTGGCGCCGCTCAACAAATTAGTGGCAGCCATGATCAAAGCCAGCCCTAGAATTCACGTGTTGCGCGACCCGACCCGAGGTGGAGTTGCAACGTCTCTCAATGAAATCGTCCACCAATCGCAAGTCGGAATTGTCCTCGACGAGTCGAAAATTCCAGTCCGCTCAGCCGTCAGAGCGGCCTGCGAGATGCTTGGGTTTGATCCGCTCTATATCGCCAACGAGGGGAAACTGCTGGCTATCGTCGAGGCAGACGATTCGGAGAAGGTGCTTCGCGCTATGAGATCGGCCCCCTATGGGGAAGAAGCCACCCTTATCGGCGAAGTAAAGGCCGAACCCCGAGGCAGGGTCCTGCTGAGAACGGCCATGGGAAGTCATCGGATTGTGGATGTTCTGATGGGAGAGCTGCTCCCCCGCATTTGCTGAGTTAAAGTCAGTCTCCACTCCTCCACGAAGGATACTAACCTGCTCCTCTCTCGCCCAGGTTACAAAGCCAGAACCTGCTTTTGTTCGCACTCCGGATCTGACCGCAGGCGTCCTGAGACTGACCTCGCATACAAAAGGGGGCCGGCACTCACCCATAGCCATAACCCCAAAGGTCAATCTCAGGCTTGAGATTTCAACTAGAGTCTGGAAATCCGGGCCAGCTGCTTCTTCAGAGTCTGTTTACTTCTCGAAGATTGACCTTGCCATAAGAATCCTCTTGGTGGCTTGTTCCACCGGTCCTTGTCGGTGAAAGCTGATCCGAGGTTCTCTTTCTTCCAAGAAATTTCTCTTCGCCTCAGCGTCTCTGCGGTTAGGATTTGTCAAGTAACAGCCATTCGAGGTCGTTCCCCCGAGTGTTCCAATAGAGCCCTGTGCGCTGGCGTTGCCTCGACCGATTCGCGATCTTTGCGTCCTTCGTGGACAGGCTTTTGAACTCAATTTGACGCGCGATAGGTTTGGGGATAAGATCTGCCCCCGAATACTGCAAGAAAGGCGAGCCCTGCTAATGATTGAGTACTCGAACGATGCTCCGAGCAGTTTTCATCCCGCCAGCGCAGCCGACTACCTCCCTATTCCGCAACTGAGAGAACTCCAGTTGCACAGGCTGAAAGCCACCGTCCGACGAGCCTACGATCATGTGTCCTTATTTCGCGAGCGCCTGGACGAACGAGGAATTTCCCCGGATGAAATCGAGTCGTTGCGAGATATTGTCAATCTGCCGTTCAATGAAAAGAATGACCTGCGCGTCACTTATCCTTTCGGTTTGTTCGCCAGCGATATGCAGGAGATTGTACGCCTGCACGCTTCCAGTGGGACCACCGGCAAACCCATCGTGGTCGCTTACACCGCTGAAGACCTGCAGGTTTGGACGACGGTCATGGTCCGTAGTTTCGCAGCATGCGGGCTTCACCGCGGCGATATCATTCAGAATGCGTATGGGTACGGTCTCTTCACAGGCGGGTTGGGGGCTCATTATGGGGCCGAGGCCCTGGGGGCCACCGTCATTCCAATTTCCGGTGGCAACACCGACCGTCAAATTGCCATCCTTCAAGATTTTGGGGTGACTGCCATTTGCTGCACTCCCAGCTATTTTGTCCATCTGCTGGAGCGTGCCGAAGAACTAGGAGTCCGGATCATGGACCTGCCGTTGCGTGCCGGGGTTTTTGGGGCGGAACCCTGGAGTGAAGGGATGCGCCAGCATATTGAAGCCGGTGGTGGCCTGAAGGCATATGACATCTATGGCCTGTCGGAAATCACCGGGCCGGGGGTGGCGATCGAATGCGCCTGTCAGGACGGTTTGCACGTCTTTGAGGACCATTTCTACCCGGAAATCGTCGATCCTCAGTACAACAAACCCTGTCCCGATGGAGTTGAGGGTGAACTCGTTTTGACCACCCTGAGCAAGCATGCCATGCCGATCATTCGGTACCGGACTCACGATATCACGGCCTTGCTGCCTGGACCCTGTGCTTGCGGCCGGACTCTCCGACGCATCCGGCGTATCGGTAGGCGCAGCGACGACATGATGGTCATTCGAGGTGTGAACGTATTCCCAGCGCAAGTAGAAGCCGCGCTGTTGCTCGTAGAAGGGACTCTTCCTCATTACCAAATCCTGTTGACCCGAAAAAAGGGACTAGATCAGATAGAAGTCCAAGTTGAGGTGACCCCGGAGGTCTTCAGCGATCAAGTCCGGGCCTTGGAGAACTTGCAGGCCAAGCTCGCGGATTCACTGGAGCATACGCTGGGACTTCGAGTCAGAGTGCGCTTGGTTGAACCTCGTAGCATCCCGCGCAGTGAAGGCAAAGCTAAGAGAGTCATCGATCGAAGGAAGGACCCATGAGAATTCATCAGCTATCTCTTTTTCTGGAAAATCGCCCCAGCCAGCTCAGGACCGTCTGCAAACTGCTGGCTGATGCCGGCATTAACCTGATGGCCCTATCTCTGGCGGATTCGGAGCAGTTCGGCATTCTTCGTTTGATTGTCCGCGACTGGCAGAGAGCCAAGTTCATCCTCGAAGGGGCCAACTGCCTGGTCAAAGTCACAGAAGTGGTGGCTATTGAGGTACCGGACCGACCAGGAGGACTGGATGAGGTACTGGCGGTCATTGAGCGACACGAGATCAACATCGAATACATGTATGCCTTCACCTTCGGCTTAGAGAGGAAGGCTGCTTTGATCTTTCGGTTTGATAACGTCGACGAAGTGATCAGCAAACTTCAGTCCAGCGGAATCAACGTAGTTGGCAGAGTTGAACTATTCGAGCGGGCGGAGACATGATAATGGGAGAAGGCGTCCTGTAAGATCTCTTTAGAATACCCCAACGCTGAAGCGCCTGGTTCTGGAGCCTGGAAATTCTTGAGGCCAAAATGGCGTACTTTGTGGAGTCCGGTGGGAGAGCGCGGATCGGACGTCCCGAGCACCTAAGGATGACGTGGGATCGCCGACGCCCACGTCGGCCCTTGCCGAGCTGGAGCACGGCGGTCCCGCCATCCTGTCCATTCCCGACATCCAAACCCTAGAGCGCTCCCTTGACGCCGGCGGACCTTGCTACATAATCCCCATCTGCTTGCCGAGATCCAGTACATAGGATCGGGCCTTGGTATATTCTGCTTCATCTGGTAAGTGCTCAAGCATCAGGGGCACGTCACGTCCCAGAGTTGCCAAGCGTCCCAGATACGTCCGGTAGTCCATAGACCCCATCCCTGGGCGGACCTCACGGAAATGGACATTCATCTCGACGTCCCACACCAGGTCTTTGGCATGACAGCTGACAATCCATTGTCCCAGCTTGTCAAAGCATTCATTGAGCAGTGAACGATTGTCATAGAACCGGCTGGGGCAGTTGACCAGGTTGCACGGGTCAAGATGAATAGCGTAAGCCTCGCGATCGATGGCGCGTAGCAATTTGAGGTTGCTCTCGGGGCCGTCAGGAATGGACCATCCCATCATTTCGTAGCAAAACTTGGCCTGCTTGGGTTTCACGGCATCAATGACTTTTCGGGCGTTTTCAACAGCAGCGTCGAAGAAGCGTTGTGAGAGATTATCAGGATGAGGTCCAAACCAGGAGGTTGGACTGAATGACCCTGCTATATCCACACAGCAGCGGGCGCCAATGGCCTCAGCTAATGCTAACCCGTCGGTCACTTTCTTGAGATTGGCCCGACGCTTGTCCGGATCAGCTTCCAGGAGGTTGACCCAGCGCCCGACCTCGGCAATTATGACATCCTGTTTGACAAACTCATCCCTAATCGCTTTGACGCGCGCAGAATCCTCCAGCTTAACCTCTGGACAGTAAGCGGCTCGATACCCAAGTTTCCGATGGGATTGCGCAAGTTCAACGGGATCGTCGCTCTTGACAAATATCGGTCCACCCAGCCGAAGCGGAAGGCTCTTCGGTAAAGCCAGCATCGAGTGTGGCGAATGCCATTTGAAAGCTCCCAAAGCAGTGGCGACCCCCGTGAGGAATACTCGGCGCGAATTGTTTAATGGCATGAGTCTTCTCTCCTTTGAAAATAACATTGATCGGACCCCAGGTTCCCTCTGGGCAAAGGAAATCCACAGATATATTGACATCCGTGCTGCGTTAGGTATCTTATCCGAAACATCAGAAATGTTGTCAATCAATCCGATAATTCCGTGAGGTTGAAGTGTCATATCAAATTCCGCTAGAAGAAGAAACTCGAGATTTAGGTTTTGGTTCGGTAGTGACCCGCGAAAGCCGCCAGCGCCTTCTGAACAGGAACGGGACCTTCAATGTGGAAAGGACCGGACTGAGTTTCTGGTCTTCCCTGAGTCCATATCAGTCCCTGCTGAATATGCCGTGGTGGAAGTTCCATATTGTCATCGCTTTGTTCTACCTAACGGCCAACCTCGTATTTGCCCTTGCCTACTACTTGTGCGGCCCGGCTGGGCTGGAAGAGCAATCCGGTGGACCTTTGCCCAGTTTCCTGAAAGCCTTTTTCTTTAGCGTTCAGACTATTGCCACCGTCGGGTTCGGTCATATCCACCCTGTCGGTGTTGCCGCAAATCTGATTGTGACAATTGAATCTCTGTTTGGCCTGCTGTCATTCGCCCTGGCCACAGGCCTGATGTTCACCCGATTCTCTAAACCCACTGCCAAAATCTTATTCAGCGACAAAGCTGTCATTGCTCCATATCGCGGGATAAAGGCATTTGAGCTTCGGATTGCCAATGCTCGCAAGAACCAGATCATGGAGCTCCAAGCCAAGGTGTTGTTCAGCTGGCTGGAGGGACCGGCCCACCGGCGAGTGCGACGGTTTGACAACTTAACTCTCGAACGCGAAAAAGTTGTCTTTTTCCCCCTGAGCTGGACTCTTGTTCATCCGATCGACGAAATCAGCCCATTGAAGGGGTTGACCCCTGAAGACCTTCACAATTCTGACGCTGAGTTCCTCGTCTTGCTCACAGGTATTGATGAGACTTTTTCAGAACTGGTACATGCTCGTTCGTCCTATAAATCAAGAGAATTAGTTTGGGATGCCAAGTTCGAGCCGATTTTCAATCCCCCTACTCCAAGCCACCACATATCCATCGATATCCGTAAACTCAGTAGCCTTATTGCGGCAAGAGAGGACACATGAAGCGATCATCCAGCCTGCTCCCCTCTGCTTGTGAAGCGATTGGTGAAACTCCGCTGGTAGAATTGTCCCGAATAAGCGCGAGTGCGAACGGACGAATTCTGGCAAAGCTGGAGTACCTCAATCCTGGATTTTCTAAAAAGGACCGCATTGCACGGCAAATAATTGAGGACGCTGAAGCCGAGGGAAGACTGAACCCCGGACAGACTGTTGTGGAACTCACCAGCGGCAATACCGGCACAGGGTTAGCCATTGTGTGTGCGCTTAAAGGACATCCCTTTGTCGCCGTGATGTCGCGCGGGAACTCGATGGAGCGAGCTCGGATGATGGCTGCCCTCGGCGCCGAGGTAGTTCTTGTCCAACAACTGCCCTCTTCAATACCGGGTTATGTCTCGGGGGGCGACCTGGAATTGGTGGAGCAGGAAGCCCGGAGGATTGCAAACAATCGAAATGCTTTTCGGGCGGACCAGTTCCATTTGGAGAGTAACTTCCGTGCTCATTACTTGCACACTGGACCCGAGTGCCTGGTCCAGTCTTTTGGAGATTTTGATGCTTTTTGCGACTTTGTCGGAACAGGAGGATCGTTTGCGGGTTGCGCGGCTGCATTTAAGGAACACAACCCTTTGATCAGATGCTTTGTGGTAGAACCAGAGGGAGCTGCGGTCCTCTCGGGAAAGCCAGTGACTTGCGCCAATCACCGCATTCAAGGGGGCGGATATTCCATGGAGCACCTGGCCATGCTTAGGCCTGAGCACATTGACGGTTACCTGCAGGTGAAGGACGATGAAGCCATCGCCAGGTCCCGCCAGCTTGCAAGAGTGGAGGGAATCTTTGCAGGCTTTTCCTCAGGAGCAAACCTTGCAGCCGCACTACAGCTTCTGAATGGTCCCTTGAAAGCTAAGACAATCCTGATCTTGATCAATGATTCAGGTCTGAAATACCTGAGTACCGACCTATGGCCACTGTAAAAAAACCAACGTGAAGGTGCGTCGAGTTCTTGGCCGTGCCGATTCCTCCATCGAGCTGGTATCTATGGGTGTTCCACTTCTGTCTGCCACGAGCACTTCTGTCAATGTCTTGTCCCTGATCCTTCTTTGATTCGAAGATCTACCTTTCTAGGGAATTTGAACCCTTGCCCAGCCAATACGCGAAGGATATAATGTGGGTAATTCTTTTCCATTTCTGGGCAAATTGCTCGGCCATGAGTGCTCGGCGAGGGGGTGTTATGTAGCCATTCATGTCACAAACTATTAAAGGCTTGGGCCTTTTGTTTAGAGTAGTTGGGAGGCAGGGTTATGCCGGTGGCGGGGGCGAAGGAACGAATCAATCGGGTGGTCGTGACCTGGCAGGGCATCAAAGCAGTCCCACAGCAGTTTGGGGGGGCTGAATATAGGTTGGCTGACAGGGAAATTGGTCATGTTCACGGGAATCGAGTGGTGGATATTCCATTTCCCAAATCGGTGCGTGACAAAGTCATCGCCGAGGGCCAGGCTGAAAAGCATCAAATCCTCTCCGAAAGTGGGTGGGTGAGCGTTTTCCTGCGGGAAGCTCGTGACGTCGAAAGAGCTATCTCGCTTCTCCGATTGTCCTACGATCTTGCAGTGGAAAAACGGGCCAAGAGGGCTTCAGCGACCGGCAACGAGCGAGATTGACATTGGACGATAATTAGGTGCGTCGCGGCTCATTCGCAGTTCACTCGAATTGAATGTTGCTCCATTATAAATCTGGAACTCCCGAATTCGAGGCGTACCTGAGGAAGAAAGGATCCTCAAACGGACACGGGTCGCAGTCGTGAGCGGGAATATATCTATCTTTTTGTGACCAACGCTCCCGCCGACATGCAACTGGCCCCATTTCTCGCCCACTAAGGCCTCGACGGCATATTTCTGAATTACTTGCCCTTCATTCAACCATTCCATTGTTACCGTGCGGTCAAAGGCAACCGGCTTCTGGAAGACCACATCAATTGTGGCGTGACGCGCCTCTACCGGGGCTGACCAAAATGTGTCGGGATCCCCGTCGAGCGCCTCTTCAAAGCCCTGCACATGCCAGTTCAGCCTGGCCAGATTGTTTGCGTAGACCCGTGTTAGCGCTTCCCCAAATTCGCGAAGCCTGGACTCATCCGAAGTGGGGAGCAAACCCCTCTTATCGGGAGCCAGACCTAGCACGAGTTGAGTACCACGTCCGACAGTTTTGTGGTAGGTATCCAGCAGATCCTCTAGCGACTTCAGACTCTTTTCGTCATCTGGATGCCAGAACCAGTGATCTCTTCTCAATGGAGTGTCCGCTTCGGCAGGCCTATAACGCTGATAGCCGAGACGGTCAATCACATTCCAATTCTCTTCCAGCGCCAATCCACTTTCGTTCCCGACCCAACGAATATCCCCATATTTGAGGAACCCCACATCAGCAAATACGAGCGTGTTTGGCTGAAAAGTGCGGAGCTCCGTCACGTATCGATCAAAATCATAAACATGCCCCTCACTACCAGCTCCGTCAAGCCAGAATTCAGTAATTTCTCCGTACCTTGTTACCAGTTCTTCCAACTGCTTGGCGTAGTAACGGTCATATTCCTGATTGTCCCTGTATGATGGCTCGTGGCGATCCCACGGGGAGAGATACAGGCCGAACTTTAGCCCGTGTTTTCTGGTTGCGGATTCCACGTCTCTCACTAGATCCCCTCTTCCACCCCTCCAAGGGCTGTTGGCCACGCTATAACTGGTGAGAATGCTCGGCCAGAGGCAGAACCCGTCATGATGCTTTGCGACCATGATTAAATACTTGGCACCGGCAGATTTTGCGGCTCGTACCCACTGTTCCGGATCCAATTGAGCCGGGTTAAAGACTTCCGGGTCGGCGGTTCCATCTCCCCATTCCCTATCCATGAAAGTATTCGGCCCGAAATGAATCAAGACCCCGATTTCCAGGTCCTGCCAAGCCAGCTGCTGGGGGCTGGGTCTCACTTCAGAGAGGATCTGAGCCGGTAAGGACCCGACTATTGCACTGACCAGAATCATTGATCTCAGAAACATTGCAATCGTCCACATAACGACGCCGGTTTGGAGCACCAGCATCACTAGGAATTTTTGGGAGGCCGCGATTTCAAGAGAGTGCGCATGACCTCTTCAGGTCACCACTGTCCACGAAAATGCTGGAGGGCCCGGCGTGTGACCCTCCACGAAGTCTCACATTTCATAAAAGACAGCTTCTCTTTGGATGAGAGGACCTGTTGCACTGGCATTTGGAGTTCAATTCTGCTGATAATCCAAAAAAGGGCTATTTGATGGTTCCTTGTGCCCAGGCCAGAGCGACCTTGGCAGCCAGGTAGTCGCGAAGTCCGGTGGCGAGGTTTCCCTTGGCCTGTATGACGTTGCTCTGGGCATCATCGACTTCCAGTCGAGTCTTGGCACCCAACTCGAACCCCTTTTCAGCCATCCAAAGCAAGCGCTCTGCCTCTGAGACCGTTCCCCTCAGTCCAGTCACAATTTCCCCATTTTCCCGAACCAAGTTCAATGCATCCCGAACCTGGAGGGCGATTGAGTCCTTCGTTTTGTCTTTCTCAATTTGAAGGCTCATCAGATCGCTTTGAGCTTGCTGGACTTTTCCCCTCGCCTTAAATCCATCAAAGAAAGGAAAGCTCAGCGTAATGGCCGCACTCCAAGTTTCACCACTGGCCGTAAACGGGCCCACGCCAAAGCTCCGCAATCCAGCATGGCCGTCGAAATCCAAGCGCGGCTTATCTCCGGCGTTGGCAATCTTCACCAGTTCCCGCGAAATCCCGAGACGGTGGGTCAGGTCAGACAGCTCAGGACGGTTCATTAGAGCGACAGCCAGCGCCTCTTCAAAAGCCGTATACGGTTCAATAGTCGTTTCCAAAGTCCCCTCAGCATCGACTTCTTCCCTGTCAACGGCAAGCAGAAAACGCAAACGCTCCCGGGCAAGCCGGATCAAATTCTCAGTCCGGATCACTGCAGGCTGGGCATTTTTTTGCGCTACTTGCCCTGCCAATACATCATAGTCGGTGGCCATACCGACGGCATACTTGCGGCGTGCCTCTTCGAGGTGGCGTTCCCTTTGCTTGAGGTTCTCAATGGCAATGGCGTTGAGCTCTTTGGCCAGGAGCACATTGTAAAATTCGGTAGAAACATCGCGAACCACGGCCTGCTGGTAGAGTCTCAGCTGGTCGTCAGCCACTCCGAATCCGGCTTTGGCGGCCCGAATGGCGGCGCCGACCTTCCCCCAAGTGTAGAGGGCTTGTGTCAAGCTAAGGTCTGCAACTCTCGCGCCCTGGCGAGAAGGGATCGAAAACTCTCCCCCAAACAAAGCACTGAATGTGTTGTCGAATGAAGAGCTGGCTGAAACGTCAAGATTGAACTGCGGT
>DATKMG010000628.1:0-4700 GCA_035541995.1 Terriglobia bacterium | reverse complement strand
CAGTTGAAGGTGGAGGGCCGAGCTCTGCGAGGCCACGTTTGCCACGTTTTTAGCGGCTTCGCGGAGCTCAGCCCTCCAGAAAGCCCCGGGTTACTGACCCATTACATTCGGCTCGGCAACGTCGCCGTGAGGGAAATGTGCTCCCACAATAGAATGCAATTTCAAGAGAATTGATTTTCTTCCAGACAAATTCTGAAAGCTCAAGCTTCTTAAGCTAATGGGAGGAGAACGCGGATGCTTAGACATGTTGCAGCACTGATCGAAATTGGATGGCTGGTGATGGGGTTGACCGGATGTTCACGGATTCAACAGGGTGCAGGTACAGGGACCAAGCTCATCTCCCGGGCGGACGGTTTCCGGGTGGAATCTTCCCAGATTGCTCTGGAGTGTGGACATGATCTTGGACTGCGTGTCTTCCTCAAAAAAAACGACGAGTGGACGACCATCTCATCCACAGGTGAATTGCCAGCTGTAACATCACTTCGAAGCGACGGCAGAGAGTATTCCAAGTTGGCTCTGCTGGCCTCGGCTTCCTTGGAACCGGCCGCTTCCACGCCGTTTGGAGAAAAACAGCGGGTTCATGCAGAGGCCCAGGATCCACTTCATGAGTTGGCCGTGACCCTCGACTTGGACTTTCCCACGCGCTATCCAAACGTTGTTGTCATCACGTCGAGCGTGAAAAATCTGAAGCCACAGTCAGTCACTCTCGACGAGATCAATCAAGCGCGGCTTGTTTTGTCTCCGGGTTTCAGCCCAAAAACCCCGGATGAGACCCTTTTTTGGTCGCTCCAGGGCGGAGGATATAAATGGGGAGGGGATTTCATTTTGCCGGTTCACGCAAATTTTACCCAAGACAATTACACCGGGCCCAAGGGCAAGGCCAATGGCGGGGGGATCCCCTTCGTGGACCTCTGGAGGCCTGAGACGGGCGTGGCTGCGGCTCTGCTTGAACCCAAACCTCCATTGGCCTGGCTGCCAGTCACGCTCACTACGGAAGGACAAGCGCAGGTGCGCATCACGACACACCCGTCTGTGGTGATTCCTTCCGGCGAGTCTTACACAGCAGCACCTGTAATGGTGGTAGTCCACGAACGAGATTTCTATGACCCCATGGTTCGTTATCGCCAACTCATGAGCGATCTTGGAGTACCGCCCATCAATCATTTCGAACCGGATGACTACACGGCAGCCTGGTGCACCTGGGGATACCAAAGGACGTTCACGATCCAGGATATCGACCAGAAAATGGCTCAGATGAAGACAATGGGAATGAAAGAGCTAATCCTCGACGACGGATGGTTCGATCGCTTCGGAGACTGGGAACCGACACGGAAGAAGTTCCCGCGCGGCGAGTCTGATATGAAGGCCTTGATTCAGAGGGTCCATGATCAAGGTCTGACATTTCGCTTGTGGTGGTCGCCGGGCTCGGCAGACCCCGGCTCTACAATCGACAAACAACATGCTGACTGGTTCATCCTGGACAAGGATGGCCAACGGGAGAAAGCCAGCTGGAATGCCTACTACCTCTGCCCGGCCTACAAGCCTGTGCAAGACTCCACGCGGGCCTTGGTTGAACGCTTCGTCAAATGGTGGGGAGTCGACAGCTTCAAGATTGATGGGACCGATCTCAACCATGCTCCCCTTTGCTACAATCCTGCCCATCACCACGCACGGCCCGAGGAGTCCTTCGAGCAATGGGCAGATCTGTTTCGGGAGATACGAGAGACGGCCATGGCGATCCGGCGGGATTTCCGCATTGAGCTGTGCCCTTGCGGTATCACTCCCACTTATCAGCTTGGGACCGCTTTTGAGCAGCCTGTGACTTCTGATCCTTCCGATACTCAAGTGACGAATCGGGTCAAGTTTCTGAAAGCATGGTTTGGACCGTCTGCCCCAGTGTTGGAAGAATACGTGGGGCTGCTTGGGCAGAAAGAACCCAATGGAAAGCCCTATGAGTTTCGCGCAGAACTTTTTCCGCGTGCCATCGGGACTGGCGCGGTTGTATCCACGTTTAGCCCGGTATTGAACGAAAGCCATGCGCAATGGACCGCTACTTACAACAAGTACCGGCTCGCCGAGGGCGAGTATTTAAATCTCTACGACATTGGCTGGGATAATCCAGAGGGCCATGTGATCCGCAAGGAACAAAAACTCTACTACGGATTCTTCACGCGTGTTCCGGGAGAGGAGTTTAACGGGAAGATCACTTTGCACGGACTTTCACCGGGGCACTACCGCGTCACCGATTATATGCAGAACCGTACTATCGGAGAAGTGGCTGGACCCGATCCTGTCATATCCTCCAGCTTCCGGGATAGTCTGCTCCTGATGGCAGATCCGGTGGCGGGCCCAGGTAAGTGATCGTCACCTCTTCCTTGTACATAGTTCATTTCTGGCTTGTGTCAGGTTTGTAGCCGGGATTCAGGGTCCCCTTCGAAATGGCAACGGGGTGCAAGGTGGGATAGAACTGGGTGAAAGTGTTTTCAACGGCTCCGTTTGTATGATGACATGAGAAACAGGACTCCTTTGGTAAAGCGGTCGCCGTGTCCTTCAGGCGACCGTTCTCGTCAAAGCTGAAGTAGGCCCATTTCTCTGGGAAGCGCGATTCGTCCTTCACTTCGGCTTCCACCCCCACAAGCGCATCCTGGAAGCTTCCGGCGAGGTTGATCGATCCGTGGCTGGAGGACGAGCGAACTTCGAGGACGAAAATGGTTTTGTCTGGCCATCTCCCGGTGCGCAAAAAGGTCCGGTAGGCAGAGGGTTCGACAAAGACATTGTCAAACGAAGGACGATGACCGTCTGTCGGGGTCGTTTGAGTATAACTCATTCCCAACCCCGAGCTGACGAAGATCCATTCGCGATAATTCTTCGGGCGAATCAACTGGTTTTTTTCAGTGAACTCAGGATCCCTGAAATCCCGGTCTTGCCCCGCGACAACGGTGAATATGCCAACAATCCCCATTGCTGCAGACAATATCGACAGGCAGGCTGTTTTCGCGAATCCCTTCTCGATCATATTCTCCCCGCCCTCTTGTTGGTCCTGGGACGCAAGTCAATAAAATGATAACCTATCTGTTAGGTTCGCCAAAATTAAGTGAGAGAGATACACTCCCGGGAGACCCGAATTGATCTTTGGGCGGAGAGGTCAAATTCAAGGATTACTTTTCCAGAGATTTAGCCAGCTTTCTGTAGTCAAGTCGAAGAGGATCTAACATGTCAAAACATTGGAAAATCGCATTGATTGTGGCTGGGGCCTTGATAGCAGTCCTGATTGTCTTCTCCTTGCTTGTGGATGCGGATCAGTTTCGACCCATGCTGCAAACCGAAATGTCCCATGCGCTCGGCCGGGACGTCAAGATCGGCAAGCTCAGCTTGTCAATTTTCAGAGGACAGGTACAAGCAGATGAGGTTCTGATTGCCGACGACCCTGCCTTTAGCAGGACACCTTTCGTTTCCGCCAAGGGCCTGCGAATCAGCGTGCAACTCATTCCGCTAATCTCACAGAAGAAGCTGTTGGTTGACGCTTTCCAACTGGTGGGGCCACAAGTCACTTTGATTCAGGGACAGGATTGCGATGGAACTTCTCTACCTTGGGTGGTTCATCCAAGCCTTCAGATGCGCCGCGGCCTCCGGCTGAGTCTGGAACAGACCTGGACCTTAGCGTCAAACGGCTGGAATTGACCGATGGCAAAGTGATCGTAAGATTAGCCGGCGGAAAGCCCCGGGGAATTGCAGTCGATAAGCTACATTTGGAAGCCCAAGACATGTCGGCAACTTCGGTGATGCCAGTGACTGTCTCGGGTGTAGTCCAACCGGTGGGCAAATTCAACCTAGACGGTAGGGTGGGTCCATTGAATCAAGGCGACTCGACGCTGACGCCGTTAGAAGTCAATTTGACTTTCGAAAATCTTGATGTCGCGCAATCCGGTGTGGTTCCACCCTCAGCGGCAATTAAGGGAGTTGCATCATATTCTGGTGTTCTCCAGTCGAAGGCTGGCGTTGCATCGATGAACGGTCAACTTAAGCTAGACAAGCTGCAGGTTGGGACGAATGCCAAGCCGGCAGGACGTCCTGTTGAACTCGCCTACCACCTCGAACATGGCCTGACTTCCCACATCGGGAAACTAAAGGAGAGCGAACTCCGATCCGGTAAAGCAGTTGCGAGATTCGGCGGGACTTACGAACTGAAGCCGCAGGAGACCATTTCGGGGTCTTGACCACTTCGAGCTTGCTGTACAAAACCTATAACTGAACCGTACGAAGCCGCAGTGCATTTCCGACCACTGAAACCGAGCTGAAACTCATGGCGGCGGCCGCAATGATCGGACTTAGGAGCAAGCCGAAAAACGGATAAAGGATTCCGGCAGCAATCGGAACGCCTACCGAATTGTAAACAAAGGCAAAAAAAAGATTCTGCTTGATGTTACGCATGGTGGCCCAGCTCAGCCGACGTGCCTGCACAATGCCTCGAAGGTCGCCCTTCACAAGCGTGACAGCCGCGCTTTCCATCGCCACATCCGTGCCAGTGCCCATGGCAATTCCAATTTGGGCTTGAGCCAGCGCAGGGGCGTCATTAATTCCATCACCGGCCATGGCCACAAACCTCCCTGCTTCCTGGAGACGTTTCACGTGAGTATTTTTGTCTCCGGGCAGGACTTCAGCGATCACCTCATCGATGCCGAGCTTGTTGGCCACCGCAA
>DATKMG010000627.1:0-10113 GCA_035541995.1 Terriglobia bacterium | reverse complement strand
ATTGGCAGCTTTTCCTGGGCCTCCAGGTAAAGGCCGTTCATACTCAAATTCCGCGTCTGCCGCGTGAAGATCACACCATCGCGGGTTACCAGTTCAACCTTGACCTTGGCCGGGACACGTGTAAACTCCCGCTGATTGGGCTGCGTGGTCATCTCTCGCACTCCCTCCTACCTCAGGCACTTGACGATTTGGCCGGCTTTCTGACCATCAGAGAGTGTCTGGCTTGAAACGTTGATCATTAAATCACAAATTGAACCCTGATGGGGATAGGTTATCTCACGGTGTGCGACCAGAGTAGTTGGATAGCGGAGAATCCAGGACAGGGTTTCGATGCTCTCCCTCCGTACTTCTCTTTCGATTGCGTCAAGTCGCCTAGGCAGGATTGATGCCAACTCCGGATCGTGATATGAAGGGACCAGGAGAAGTCATCTCGGGTGGAGATCGATCATGGCGGTCCAAAGGCTCCCCTCCTGATTCAGGAGGGTTCACGGAGGTGGTCGTATGACTTTAGTAGGGCCGAGTCCTGCGCTGTGGACACGGAAGGCTAAATCAGTCTCAATTGGCAGCCTTGCCCTCAGTCACCGTCAGAATTTGATCGGCTTTGACCTCCGTCAGGATCTGTTCCGTCCCGCTTGGCCAGCGGATTTCTATCCTTTCGGCCTTGTCAGCTGCTCCCAATCCGAAATGAACTCTCTTGTCACTGGAGGAGTTATACCCCACGGTGGTTGTGGCATGGTTGTACTGAGTTCCGACAACCGTTGTCAATTTGATCTTTGCGCCCAACCCGTCTCGGTTACTCTTCGTTCCGATTAAGGAG
Organism: Terriglobia bacterium; assembly: GCA_035541995.1. Classification (GTDB taxonomy): domain Bacteria; phylum Acidobacteriota; class Terriglobia; order Versatilivoradales; family Versatilivoraceae; genus DATKMG01. The sequence continues at coordinate 9,296 of DATKMG010000627.1, read as the reverse complement.
ATGAGCAACCAGTGATTTCCGTTGTTGGTCCGATTCATCAGGATCTGCGGCTTGGAATTCAACACCACCACGACCGCATCGATCTTCCCGTCATTATTGAAGTCCCCAAAGGCAGTGCCCCGATGGGCCATCGGGACATTGAAGTCCGGACCCGCAAGCGGTCCGACATCCTTGAAGGTCGAGTTGCCGTTGTTTCGAAACAGAGAGTTAGGTAACTCGTAAGGACGATGTTCAATTTCCATCGAGTTGTCGAGAATTGCCGCATCGGCGGTAAAAATGTCTTTGAATCCATCGTTGTCGAAATCAAAAATCCCTACCCCCCAAGCCGTCAGACGACTGGTCTGAACCGTCAAGCCCGACATGCTGGTGACTTCTTCAAACTGGTCTCCCAGATTCTTGTAGAGCGGAAAAGTGTCCCCAAACATGGCTGTATGGAAGATTTCCGGTTTCCCATCATTGTTCAGGTCACGAAAATCAGCACCCATCCCGGCCACAGTCCTCCCCATTTCATTGAAGGCCACGCCATTCAGGATGGCCACTTCACTGAAGGTGCCATTACCATTGTTATGGAAGAGGAAGTTTCGAAAGGTGTCATTGGAAACAAAAATATCCTCGAACCCGTCGTCGTCGTAATCAGCTAGAGCAATACCCATGCCTTTTCCGGCATGCTGGGCTATCCCCGACTGCTCTGACACATCCGTGAAGGTGCCGTCTCCGTTATTCCTGTAAAGGATGTTGGGTAGTCCCTCGAAATTGTTCGGCGAGCAATATGCCGGAATGTCCTGTAATTTGCAGTGAGGAGCCGTAGAGATTGAATAATTCAAGTAGCTATTAACGAAGAGGTCCAGAAGTCCGTCATTGTTATAATCAATCCAACCTGCAGTAATTGCCCAGACTTTGCCGTGTTTTGGAATCTCACCTGTAACGTGAGCTTTTTCCGTCACGTCGCTGAATGTTCCATCGCCATTGTTGTGGAACAGCTGGTTGTAGTTGTAACCACATACGTAAAGGTCCACAAATCCGTCATTGTCGTAATCTCCTGCCGCCACGCCCATACAATACCCAATCCCTTTCAGACCGGCTTTTTCAGTGACGTCGGTGAAGGTCCCATTCCCATTATTGTGATAGAGGCGGTTGAAGTAAGCGGGATTTGATTTGTCCATGCCAGGGATTGTGGCTCCATTGGGGAAGTAAATGTCGAGGAAACCATCGTTATCGTAGTCAAAAGCAGCAACGCCACCCATCATCGTCTCGATGGAAAACTTGATTTCGGTCACGCTGTTCTTCAACACAAAGTCTATTCCAGAGCGAGAAAGTGTGTTCTCGAAAAGAATGAGGCCGGATCCCGGGCCGGACTGGGCCTTGGATGCGGCGGACGCTTGCACTGGCGCCGTGTGCCTGGATGGCGAGGAGATTCGGGGGGCCTGGGCATTGCATAAAGGGGCTGCTATCAGATTTAAGAACAGGACCAGTGACACTATGGGAACTTGGAGGCCTGGCCGCATTGTGGCGGAGGCGCACCAGATGCGGCTCGACTCTAGGAATTCTCGGCAAGCTGAATGGGTCAAATATTCTCCCGCCAGTGTCGATCCTCTGCACCCAGTTCGAACTGATGAGCTTGATCGAGTAACTGCAAGTTTACCCGCTAGGGTCTTTCGACTGGCACGACAACTATTGTCTGGCAGATCTCAGGGGCAGTCACGGGAAAAAGTAGGGGGTCACCTTGTTTCGGCACGGCTTCAACGTAGTATTCAATGGCCTTGATTGAGGGAGCCACAGGTGGAAGCTGGGCTGAGTAAACTCCTCGACCCATGTGAACAACAGGAACATGGCCGAATCCCTTGTCCCCAATTGGGTGCCAGTATAAATTCATTTGTCTGGGAGAGCTTTGGGAAAGAATATTAATTTTCAATGTCAGTGCTTCCCCTGCGGTCATGGTTGTTCGAACGGTGGGGACAAAGAGCCGCGTCGGACCCTGATATGTGTTTGCGGGACGAGCCTCTTCGGGGATTGGTTCGCCTAGGAACCGCTCCAATTCCTGTCCTGGTTTGATCAGCAGATCGGGGAAAATATGTTGTTCCCAGTTAGCCACAGTGCCTAGTTCCCCTGGATTGCTCACCAAAGCCAAAAGGTGGCTGTAAGCTTCGCGGACTCCTTTGACCAGACGAATTCGAGCCGGAAGCGCCAACTCTCCTGCTCTTGCCTTTTGGACTGTCGGATCCTTTTCGGACCTCACTCGGTCCATGGCCGAATTGAATTCCGCCCATAGACAATCAACCCGAGCCATCCCTTTCAGATAGCGAAAGCTGTTCAACCAGTAGTCAAATCGCTCCTGGTTTCCGGGACCTTTCACTGTGGGTTGAAGAGCCGCAAATTCCTCGACAAAACTATAATCGCTGCTAATTTCGTCCCATGACCGAGGATCGGGCTTCAGGTTACCAGGACCATCCACCCAATCCGAAGGGCGCGGCAAGTCCCCATCGATTCTTGCGAAGACCTTGGCAGCTTGGGATCCGGTCGGTCGTCCGAACTGGCTGTCGGCCCAATCCTCATAGAAATCTGCTACTGCCGGGAATACGGGCTTGGAAGGAGGCCAATCCGCAACATAGTCACGGTAGGCCGGACCGCCACAATTAATCTTCTGGGAATACGCCGGGCCCTCGACAGCAATTGCAGCAATGGAGGGAACATCGATTTCGGGAATGAATTCGATGTCCAGCCAGCCGTCGCTGACAAGCACGTCAGGCGCTTGATGGATGAACGGCTTGTTCCCGCCGACACGCGCAAAGATATCTAGTCTGTTCAGAACTCGTTGTCCTTGGATTTCCACAGCGAAAACCCTTCGTCCCGGGGCATCAAACTGGGATTCGGCAAATTTCAAAATAACCTTGTAACGGCCATTGGGGACGGACAAACGATAGCCTGCAACATCGACCCTCATCCCCTGATAGAGGGGTGCATCCTCAATGCCCTGAAAAGCAAAAGCCGGATATGTCACCTGTTTCCCCCCGATGGGGCCTGCCACGGAAGGGCGAGTCTTGGACTGAGGGTATGTATGAATCCAGGCGTCCTGGCTCCAGGATGCCTGGGCCAGCGCAGATACCGCGGGTCCCAGAACGCGCGTCCTCCAATGAATTCCCATCAGCCCTTCACACCCGTAACGCAGTGCATCCGCGGCGTCCCGCCGCATCCTGCCTACCCACAGTTGGATCGAAGTCAGAGCCGGGTCATCTTCAAGCCATGGAATCGCCCACTTTGGCCGGCCAGTAATTCTGCCAAAACTTGGATCGATGGGAGCGTGTCCCACTTCGCGGTTAATGCAACTCACGGGCACGCCCTCGGGAAGGAATTTGTCGAATAGAGCTCGATCGTTCTGCGGTCCCAGCACCCAACCGCAAGTTGCCATCCTGAAAGGCGCCTGCACTCTCTGCAAGGCCGTCAAAGCCGCATGCATATCCGTCGTGACAGCCTCGACTTCCCTTCCAGAAACGCCTTTCCATGTCCAATCCTCCGGAGTCCAGAGCCAGTAGTAATTCAGCTCGTGCGTTCGCATGATCCGATTGAACATCCCCTCATAGAGTTCTTCGACCACCGCTGGGTCAGCCGGGTCCTTCCCCATCGCCTTGAGACGTTCCTTCAGAGCCGATGGGACTGTCAGAGGGGTTTCGGTCCCGATGCATGTCTGAATTCCCAATTGGCGGGCCCAGCCGAAAGCCTCGTTCAACATCGATCCGGTTCGATCAAAAATCTGGTTACTCTCCGGAACCGACTTGGGTGAAGGGAGAAAGTCCTGCATAACGTCTGGACCGTACGCATCACGATCGTACAGCTCCGCCCCACCAAACCAAAATTCCCCTGTCTTGCGCGCCCGATATCCCCAATTGCCTCTCAAGGTATTCTGGTAACTGGCAGGGTAGCTGAAACTCACCAATCCATGGCCGTCGAAGTCGCCTGGCAATCCAATCCAGGTAGTAGGTTCAGCATTGGGTCCACCCTCAGGGTAGGTGTGTAGACCAATGAAGTTCATTCTTAACTTGGGCAATTGAGAAAGAATAGCCTTATAGTCATCCAGGTTCCACCAGTCCGGTCCTTCAGGGAAATCGTGAAAGGGCTGAATACCGCGGAGATTGAACAGCGGTTTTCCTTTTTCGTTAAGCTCCGGAAGTTGGAACGGCACCTTATCGTCGGGGATCAGGTCTCCGTGCAGATAGAACCTCACTCCCAAGTGCTCCGCCAAACGGTAGGCCCCATAGAGTGTCCCCAGCTCATCACCTCCTGTGATCAGGACCAACTTCCGGTCGCCAATCAGCCTCGTTTTCAAAAGGAACTGTTGAGGCCCGAGCGGTTCCAGATCCTCTGCATTTGCCACCCCCTTCATCAGCTCCCGATCTTTCCTGGCAATCACGATTCCGCTGACTTCTCCGGCTGTCAGCCAGTCCTCGTTAACGATCGGAAGTAATTCACCCGTTCTCAAGTAAACGTACCGGAAGATCTCCCTGGAAGCTAGAGTTTCCAGGAAAGACGGCTTCTTCGGACAAATTATTGAGATTGGCTCGGATGTAACGGGATAGTTGTTAACAGAAAAGGTAATGACGAATAAAAGAAACAGCATTGGGGTCATTCGCTTCTTCATGGCGGTGCTCCATGAGGTTTAGGGTGAATTAAGGACTGCGGCATTCGAATTTCAGAAAGAATCGCCCCAACAGAGCGACAGTGGTCGCCTAAAGTGGCGCCCACCTTCAAACGCACACATTTATAAAAATCCCCCTTAACAAATGGGGTCGGTAGCCTTGGCTGCCAGGGGGTTGTCCCTTTATCGAGAGTGCCGGCCGGTCCGCAACAGAGACAACCCCCTCGCCCCCTTCAAAGGGGGAATCGGAGACATTCTCATCCACGGTGGTTAGCCTGAAAAGGTCATGGTTCACTTGTGATTCTGAGTGTTCTCTCAATACCTCCACCATTGCTCAATTTCCTCAAGCGTCTCTCCCTTCGTCTCAGGAAGGGCTCTCCAAATAAAGACAAACGTTAAGACGCATATGACGCCATAGAACCAGAACGCTCCACCAGGGGTTAAGATATTCATCAGAGACAGGAAGGTTAAAGTGACCACCAGACATGCAGCCCACAAGCTGACTGTGGCGATGGCCATGGCCCGCCCCCTTACCCTCGTCGGGAACAATTCGGACATGAGCACCCACACTCCAGGTCCCATACCCACGGAGAAGAATGCGACATAAGAGAAGATTGCCGCAAGGATCATGGCTCGAGGTACAGCCATCTGGAAGAAGGCGGCGCCCAGCATAAACATCGACAAGCCCATCCCTCCCGAAGCCGTCAGCAACAGTGGTTTTCGCCCGACCTTGTCGATGATCCATAAGGCTATCACGGTTGAGAGGAAGGCGATGATACCCACTACAACATTAGCCTGCAGCGCCTCTCCGGCTGAAGAGGCAGTTTGATTGCCGGTGGGCCGCGTCAGAATCATCGAGCTATAGTAGATGATAGTATTGATTCCTGTGATTTGCTGGAGAACGGCCAAAACGATAGCGATTGCCATGGGACGGCGCAAACCGCGTTGGAAGAGTCGGACCACTGAACCTTCTTCGTGTGAAATGGCCTCACGGATATCTTCTAGCTCGATGGTGGCTCTGCGTATTCCGTTCACCCTGCTTAGAATTACCCGAGCAGGCGCCACCTGCCCCTGCTTGACCAACCAACGAGGACTCTCCGGCATGAAGAAGATCCCCACCATGAAGAGGAGGGATGGCAGACCGGCTATGGCGAACATCCAACGCCAACTGGAAACGCCAATTCCTGAAAGCAACCAGCTTATCAAGTAGGAACAGAGGATACCGCTGACTATGGCCATTTGGTTCAGGGAAACCAACCGGCCTCGAATGTCCGCCGGCGCGATTTCCGCAATATAGAGTGGGGCCATCATGGAGGCCACACCGATCGCCAGGCCGCCGATGAACCTCGCCAGGATAAATTCGTGGAGATGTTTGGGGATGGCCGCCCCAATGGCCGAAAGCAGAAACAACCCTGCAGCACCAAACAGAGCCCGCTTCCTTCCATAGCGGTCGCTCAAAGGCCCGGCGCCGCTGACCCCCACCACACATCCCAACAGGAGACTGCTGGCCGTGATTTCAATCTGTATGTCGGTCAAACCAAAATAGAGCTTCAGGAAGGGCAACGCTCCGTTGATCACGGCAGTGTCAAAGCCGAACAACAGGCCACTCACGGCTGCCACGATGGCAACCAAGTAGACGTAAGTCGTACTACCTTCCTGTTCGATCGCGTTCATAGCCAAATTCAAGTCGCATGATGGATTTGCCCACTTGACCGTGGAAGATTCCACGGACCATTGGATGAGAATCTGTCTGGCGCCGCATTCCCGTCGGGTTCAGACTCTCTCGCTTCTGAGAACTGCTGTCAATTCAAAACTGGGGGATTTACTGTCGGAGAATTCCTATCGTTGGCCTGCTGGATGCGTGTACCTTCCGGGTTCTTACGAACTCCACCCCGGATTCCCTCATTAATGATCAGATGCCCAGAAATTTGGTGACTACGAAAAAGAAGATCCGCCGTGGTGAATTTGAAAAGGTCGTGCGGTACTTTCATGTGGAAAGTGAGGTCTGTATAATTACCAAGTTGCTCGATTCTCGGAGGCATTTGAAACAGAAAGGAAATGAGCCTTCTTGAAAATCACCAAAATTTCCTCGCAAGTTGTCAACGCGCGCATGCGCAATTGGATTTTCGTCAAGGTGGAGACTGACCAACCCGGCCTTTATGGTTGGGGGGAAGCGACTCTGGAATGGAAGACCAAAGCGGTCGTAGGTGCCATTGAGGATCTATCCCGACTGCTGATTGGTCAAGATCCCCGAAGGCTGGAACATTGCTGGCAAATCATGCACCGGCAATACTTCTGGCGGGGAGGTATAGTTACTGGAAGTGCCATGAGTGGAATCGACCAAGCTCTTTGGGATATTAAGGGCAAGGAGTTAGGGAGGCCGGTATGTGAACTGCTGGGCGGACCTGTTCGCGACACCCTGAGATTTTACGATCACCTGGGAGGAGGGACCCTGGAAGGAATGTATAAGACCATTGAGCCCCAGGAATTTGCCGATCGTCTGCAAGACAGCGTGTCCAGGGGGTTCACTGCCGTCAAGGCCATGCCTATACCCGTTTCTGAGCTAATTGAAAGCCCCCGGACGCTGAAGCACGCAGCTCGTTGTGTCGAGGCTTTGCGCAAGGTCGCCGGTGATGAGATCGATATTATGTTGGATCTACACGCTCGGACCACCCCAGCGACGGCCATTCAGTTCGGACGTCTGTTGCTGGATTACAATCTATACTGGTACGAAGAGCCCTGCTGGCCTGAGCATGTGGATGGGCTGGTAGAGGTAGCTCGAGCACTTCCCCTGCCTATAGCCACCGGAGAACGGCTTGTATTCCGGTCCCAATTCCGAGAGCTTTTTGAGAAGCGAGCCTGTGCCGTCGTTCAACCTGACGTTTCACACTGCGGCGGCATCAGTGAAGCCCGTCGCATTGCCGCCATGGCTGAGACATACATGATTTCGGTGGCATGCCATAACCCTCAAGGACCCGTCAGCACGATGGCTTCGCTGCATGTCGGATTCGCCACTCCCAATTACCTCATCCAGGAAGTAGTCCGCAAGGACGTTGAGTGGCGTGATGACGTCGTCACTGAGCCGATCCGGATGGAAGGGGGCGTGTGTCAATCTCCACGCAATCCCGGACTCGGTATCGATATCAACGAAAACGAGGCGGCCAAACACCCCTTCCAGCCCGAAGTCATCATGGCCTATTTCCATAAAGATGGATCCGTGGCAGATTGGTAAGGAAATTCGAGGTTGGAAACGCTTCTTAGACTGCTGTGACATGCGGGGAACAGTGATTCCGTGCGCAACACCGCTTTGGATTCTGGTTGCAAGACAAGACAGCTCATCCAGATTCTCTTTTGCTGCCCAAAGCCAAAGCGCCGTCGCCGCGTGGGACTGCCGTCCCACGCTCTGCCGGCGCACTCCATAGAAGGCGCCCATGTCATCTTAAGAATGCCCAAACCCCAACGGCCGCAGAGCGGCTAGGTTGGGTGTTCTCCTGTATCGGAGGCATTATTAATGAACACGTCAAAAATCACACGTCGACATTTCTTTTTGAGCGGTGCAGTCTCCCTGGCAGCCGGAAATCTCCTGGCACAGACCCTTACCCGAACCAGGGGCCGGTACCGTTCGCCCAATGAAAAACTGAACCTCGCCGCCATCGGGGTCGGCGGTCAGGGCGCGGGTGATATCGCGGAATGCGAGAGCGAGAACATTGTCGCACTCTGTGACGTCGATTGGAAAAGCGCGGCCGAGACCTTCAGCAAATATCCCAAGGCGCGCCAGTACAAGGATTTTCGAGTGATGCTCGACAAGGAGAGAAGTCTGGATGCCGTCACTATTTCGACCCCGGATCACTTTCACACCGTGGCCGCGCTTTGGGCCATGGAGCGCGGTCTTCACGTATATGTGCAAAAGCCGTTGGCGCATTCGGTGGCGGAAGCCAGGGCTCTGGCGGACGCAGCTCGTCAATACGGCCTGGTCACCCAAATGGGCAACCAGGGGCACGCCAACGAAGGAGCTCGAAAGCTCTGTGAAATGATCTGGTCTGGCGCAATTGGAGAGGTCAAGGAAGTCCATGCCTGGACCAATCGTCCCATATGGCCTCAAGGTATTTTGGAACCATTGCCTGAGGAACCGATCCCCCAGACGATGGATTGGGAGATCTGGACCGGACCCGCTCCCAAGCGCCCTTACAATTCCGGGTACGCTCCCTCCAATTGGCGCGGCTGGCTCGATTACGGCTGCGGGGCCCTGGGCGACATGGCCTGTCACATCCTGGATCCTGCCAACTGGGCGCTGCAGCTGGGCGCACCGACCAGCGTCGAGTGCCTCCGCCAGGAAGGCAGGAATGACCAGACGTTTCCTAACCGGTCGATTATCAGGTACGAATTCCCCGCCCGAGGTGCTATGTCTCCTGTCGTGCTGTACTGGTACGATGGCGGATTTCTGCCACCGTTGCCAAGGGGGATTAGTGAAAAGACTAAGCTTGGCGACGGTGATAACGGGTCACTGTTCATCGGCAGTAAAGGGGTTATTACTGTCGGTTGTTACGGAGATGAACCTCGCCTGCTCCCCGAAGGACTCATGAAGGAATATAAGCTGCCCACTCCCCTGCTCCCTCGTTCTGCGGGTCATTACCGTGAATGGATTCAGGCCTGTAAAGGAGGCCCT
>DATKMG010000626.1:0-5975 GCA_035541995.1 Terriglobia bacterium | reverse complement strand
GGGCGGTCCCAATTGCATATTTCGTTGGTGTGACTACCACGTCAGGATTGGCAAAATACTGGTCCATCCAATTGGTTCCGTTGTTCTTCAACAAGGTACCCGTCAGGCTGGGCCGCTGACCATAGGTCGGCAGGGGGATACCCCCCTCGAGCCATAGTCCGATCGGGGTCCCCCGGGAAAACCGCCAGATCCCGTTGGTCTGCCAGCCACCCAGAATACTGTTAGCCACCCCGTTCCAGTTGCTGCCCACGGCTTTGCCGCGCCCGAAGGGAAGCTGATACACGTAACCGATATTGAGGACCTGGGGGATGTCAAAGTCGGAAAGGGACCTCTCCAGGTAGTACTTGTTAGGATCCTGGAGACCGATACCCCCTCCCAGCCACGTCACCCCGAAGTGAGTAGTCGAGGCGTCGTCGATGGATTTGCTGAAGGTATAGTTGGCCAGCAACTGGAGCCCGTGCGACATCCGTTTCTCTACCTGCAACTGGAAGGCATGGTAAATGGAGTTGGCCACGGGAAATGCAATCACGCCGAAACCGGTGAACTGCGGGTAGGGAAGCTGAAGCTGGTAGGCGGGCACCTCCGGGCCACCCAGTGCGGTGTCTGCCGGAATCTGCCCGTAAAACGGATTGGGGACCATCTCATTCAAAGCAGTGATTTGGTCCAGACTGTAGCTTTCGACCTCGGGTCCCAGGTGATTGTATTCTCCGGCTCCCCCGAAGTAGAGGTGGGTCCCTTTCTTGCCCACGTAGTTGGCATCTACCAGGATCTGACCCGGCAGTTCCTGCTGGAACCCGAAGTTCCAGGTTTGCTCGTAGGGCATGGAAGTAAGGTAGCGGTTGGGGTCCCAAAGAGTGTTCCCCACCGACGTCATTGCTCCCAGGGAGGATCCGGTCGGAAGGTCAACCCCACCCGGAAAGGGATTGCTCAATCGTCCCCAGGGAGTTGCACCATCATTCTGATAGCTGGTCATCCAGGGCGTCCACACATCGAAGCCATCGACCCCCCCTCCCCCCGTTCCCGCGACCGTGCTGAGGGGAACCGAGTAGAAGAGCCCATACCCGCCCCGCATCACTGTCATCTCTTTCAGCTTGTAAGCCAACCCGAACCTGGGACCAAAGTCATGCTTGGCCCAGCCGTAGTTGTGCCGGTTGCTGCTGTCGACAAATCCCACTCCCCCCTTCAGGTTGGGGAACTCCGGGACATGGAGGGGTGACTTGACCACAGGGTCCAGGTAGCTCATGCGGTTGTACCTCTCCGTGCGCGGGGTGTCGAGGTCGTAACGCAATCCCAGATTCAGAGTCAACTTGTCGTTGACCCGCCAGTTGTCCTGCACGTAACCGGCGATCCGGAAACTGGTACTGCTGACCCGGGCAGGGATTTCGTAGGACCCCCCTCCCCCGATGCCTGTGCCGGTCAGGAAGCTGGCCATGCCGTCACCGCCATCGCCCCACTGGGGCGTCTGGGAGGTCCCGCCGAAACCAAACCCAAAGTTTCCCGCCCCACAACAGGCCTGTAAGAAGTTGTTCTGGTGAACGCGGAATTCCCCGCCAAACTTCAGATCATGACGCCCCATGATCTTGCTTACACTGCCGGTGAGGTGCCAGGTCTGGGGGGCCTCCCGGATGATAGCCCAGGGCGCCGACCCGATGCTGCTGTAATCTCCAACAAAGACGGCCGGAGAGGATTGGAATCCAGACGACTCGATGTAGGAAGGCATGCCCAACAGCCCTGTGGCTGTCTGATTGTTGGCCGCCATGATGTCCTGACTGTTGTAATAGTTCCGCGAGAACCCGAAAGAGGCCGTCAACAACGTGGTGGGGTTGAAGGTATGCGTGTAGTTCAAGGCAAACAGATTAGTGTGAGCGACCGATCCCCCGTTATTATTTGTAGGGTCCAGCACATTCCCGAAGGCGTTGGCGCCGACAGCCCGGTTATAGCCCTGCGAGAACTTACCGCTCAAGCGGTCCTTGTCACTGATGTTGTAGTCGATCTTGATGTCATACTGATCGTTGTAATTCCGATTGGATCCACCGCCCTGCCAGTTGTTGTAGCGGTTGTAACTCGGTGTGCCCACGCCGAGGTTGGGATCGGGAAAGTACTGGATCATCTTGGAAGCCACCGGGTCAATCAGGTTCCCGCGCTGGATGGGAAGCTCGCCGGGTGTGCCTATCAACTTGGGATTGCCCGGGCTGACGTAAGTGGCCAGGTTGTTAAAAGGGATGAACCGGCTGCGCACTGGCCCGCGCTGCGAGGGGTCATACACTCCGCTGTAGGGATCCCACAGCTGTCCTGCCGGGTCCGTGCACTGGCCAGCCGAATCGAATCCCGCTCCGCACAATTCCCCGAAATCCCCTCTCTTCTCGGCCGGGCTGGGAACACCCGCCGAGTAATATGCTGCAGGGATGTCGCGCACGCCTTCGTAACTGCCGAAGAAGAATAGCTTGTCCTTGATGATCTTCCCGCCCGCAGTGGCGCCAAAATCATTGTAGCGCCGGGCAGGCAGCTTCCCTCCCCAGGCATTGCTGAACCAGTTGTTGGCAGTCAGCACACTGTTGCGCAGGAAGTCGTAGACCGTGCCGTGGAGCGTGTTGGTTCCACTGCGGGTAACCACGTTCATGACCGTGGCACCAGTGAAACCGATCTCCGCGCTGAAGTTGGACTGCTGGACCTTGAACTCCTGCACGGAGTCCACCGAGGGGGTGTAAAGCGGCGTCTGAATGCCGGTGTTCTGTTCCGGGCTGGTCGCGCTGACGCCGTCCAGCAGGACGTCAGCCGTGGCGTTGCGGCTGCCGTTGGAGACGAAATTGTTGGGCACTCCACCCGCCGCAACGTACGGCCCCATCCTGGGATAGATGCCGGGACTTAAATTCACCAGGTCGAACACGCCGCGCCCCAAAAGCGGCAGGTCGTTGATCAGCGTCCTGTCGACTTCCTGGCCGGTGACGGCATCCTGCGTAGACAGAGACACTGTAGAAGCCATGACCTCCACCGATTGAGCCTCCGTCCCCAGCTTGAGGCTCACATCAATGCTCAGGTTCTGGTTCACCAGCACGATCACGTTGTCCTGGATGTAAGTCGCAAATCCATCCATTTCCACCTTCATGGTGTACGTGCTGGGAGGCATGGAGCGCAACAGGTAGCGCCCGGCTGAGTCACTGACAGTTGAGTAAGGCACCTGCTTACCCACATCAGTGATGGTTATCCCGGCCCCCCGCACCACCGCACCGGATGGGTCGGTGATGATGCCCGTGATAGTCCCTGTGTACAACTGGGCCCAGGCTGCCGACGTCACGCAGGTAATCGGGAAGATGAGGACTAAAATAGTTATGAAGCCCTTCGAATGAAGCCTCATTGGCGAAACCTCCTCTTTTGAGGGTCGTGCTGCAGAGGCAAAAGGATTGAAAAAATTCAGGACCTGCACTACAAGCGCATAGGCTGACAGCCGAGAGCTGATTGCTTCTCGTCACTTGTCACTCGCAACTGCTTTATATAGCCAGGCTTTAGCCTTGTTCCATTCACGGATCACGGTAATCGGCGAAATCTTCAAGACTTCCGCCGTTTCTTCAACGCTCAACCCGCCGAAGAAACGCATTTCCACAATTCTGGCTTTTCGGGAGTCGAATCGCGCCAGATCGTTTAACGCCTCATCCAGAGCCAGGAGGTTGGAATCAGGTGCCTTGGACACAACGGCTGATTCCCCCAGAGACAGCGGACATGCCCCATCTCCCCGCTTTTGAGAGTGCTCAGCCCGGGCAAACTCCACCAGAATTTGGCGCATGAGCTTGGCCGAGATGCCATAGAAGTGAGCTCGGTTCTCCCACTTCAGCGATTGCGCATCCGTCAATCGAAGGTAGGCCTCATTAATCAGGGCTGTGGTTTGAAGCAGATGGCCAGGTTGCTCCCGGCGCATATAGGCATGCGCCAGATGCCGAAGCTCTTTAGTTACAAGAGGAATCAACTGTTCCAAAGCATTGGAGTCGCCATCACTCCAGCAGAGCGATAAATGGGTGACGTCAGGTGAGACCGGGGAAGCCATAGGCCATCCTTTGAATTTATGAGCCTATGTCCACTTGCCAACACTATAGCACAACGAATGATAGTTTCGGGGACAGTTTTTCGCAGGAAGGGGGTGAGGACAGATAGGCTTTGATCTCCTTAGCCTGATTGGGCAAAAGCAAAACGGTTCAAAAGATCCTCAGGGTGTATGTAAAGGCGGGTCGGCCTGAATCCTCAAATCCAGGATTCGAGGAGGCACGACCCATGAACCGTTACTTCATACCAACCTTGCCCTTAATCCTTGGCAGCCTGGTAGAACTGTCAGGGAACTCTCTTTTGGGTGGTCCGCAGGCACCTGAAGCGAAGATGACGATCACGAAAGGGGAGAGCGGGGAGAAGGGAGAGCGGGGTAGGGAGAGCGGGGTCACATCTCATTATTTTTTAAAATCAGATCTCTCCATCAGATTTCTTCCGGCGCTGCTTTGACATGGATCTCAATCGTCTTGGTCTTCAGGTACTGCATCCGCGCCTGCAGGCGGATTATGCCGGAGGCTTGTTTGGTTCTGATCCACACAGCCCCAACCCCGCCCACTAGCGAAAACGGGTTCTCCCCGATGATCTCGCCCGGTCCTTCGATGTGCAGGGCCACCGCACCTGTCGAGAACGGACGCCAACCGCCCTGGGCGTTTGTCACCCGCAATACCACACGTGTCGCATCGCTTCCGTCCCCAATGAGTTCCTTGTCATCAGGCTCGACATGTAATTCGTGTTCCGTGTCATTGCCGGGAAGAGTCTTCGAAATCACCTGCTTCCCGCCGATGTAGCCATCGATACGCAGGTCTCCCCAACCCTCGAGTGGAATGTCCAACAAATCGACAATGAACGGCGGATAGCGAAGGTGTGGATAGGTTGACCGGTCGGGATCGGCTTCAGCTTTCAATTGGCCTTTAAGGTAGATCTTGAGGTGGCTGCAATTCGAGCAAATCGTCGCCCTCCGGATGCCGCCGCCCTCAGATTGATCGCCTTGAGACCAATTGAAACAAGGCTCTAGCACGATTTCCTCTTCAGGATCACACTGCGAGCGGTAGAAGAAGGCTGCCGGCTTGGGAATCCGAAAGATATCGCAGACGCCGTGGTAGCAAATCCGGTCACCCGAGCCGAAGTTGAAATGAGTATTGTAGTCAAAGGCACACCAGCCAATCCCCCCGGCATATCGTTTATCAGAAGCGAGCTGGTCGTGCACCCGAGCATGGCGTCGCGCGTGCTCCATTACCCGGTCTACGTTGTCGATGCGCTTGGTCGGAAACATGTGACCGTTGAATTCCGTGTTCAAGTAAAGAGGATGGTTCGGCGCCTGCAAGGGAAAACCAAAATCATTCATGGTAAAAACATCTTCCAGCAGTTCCGACTCGAGAATGTAGCGCACTCCGCCTGTTTGCCGCGAATCATCCAATTCGTGTGCCAGTGCATTGGTCCGAGTATAGAAGTCGTGGTTATCCTGTGACTCATTAACGCGAACACCCCACAGAATGATGGACGGATGGTTCCAGTCACGCCGGATCATTTCGCCTACATTCCGCACAGCCAAGTCTTGCCACGCCTGATCACCCACATGCTGCCAGCCGGGGATCTCCTCAAAGACAAGCAGGCCAATTTCGTCGCAGCAATCCAGAAAGTGGGTGGATTGCGGGTAATGCGAGGTACGAACGATATTACACTTCAACTCTTTCTTAAGTATCAGCGCATCCCGCCGTTGCACCCGGGCCGGCATGGCGCCACCCGCATAAGGAAAAGTCTGGTGCCGATTGAGCCCCCGGAGCTTAATAGTCTTGCCATTCAACTGAAATCCGTCGGGTGTAAAGCGAGCCTCGCGGAAGCCGATGGGTACTGAGTACTCGTCCACCATTTTCGCCCCATCGTAAAGCCGTGCTGTGATCTGGTAGAGTTTGGGGTTTTTCAAATCCCAGAGTTCAAGT
>DATKMG010000625.1:0-8236 GCA_035541995.1 Terriglobia bacterium | reverse complement strand
CAACCCACTCTTCTGCTCAAGAATCGGGCCCCCGGACTGAGCCCAAATTCAGACCCATACTGTGACTAAGTACGAGGGTTCAAGGTTGAAAGTTCAAATATGGATGGAAACAAAGGTAGGAATCTTCAACAGATAGGGATTAGCTTATGAAATCCAACATCCCTTTGGGGAGGACTAGAACTGTTCCCAGTGTAAAACCTCGCTCAGGGGGCGCTTGGCAGAATCGGGCAGTTCGGCGGGAACCCCTACCGCCACTAAACTCACAAGCCGGTAGCCAGTCGGCGCACCCAGCATCTCAGAGATCACTGAAGCGTATTCCTTCTTGTCACCAGCCACCCAGCAGGCACCTAGCCCTAAAGCCCGTGCCGCCAGCAACATGTTCTGAGTCGCTGCACAGCCATCTTCCAGATAATACTTGGTCTCCCTGCACATGACTGCTATACAAACTGGTGCCACCGCAATGAATGAGCCATAATCGGTTGCGTAGGCAATCTTGCGGCGCATCTGGGGAGCCGTCACCACAATAAAGGCCCAAGGTTGGATGTTGACGGCAGATGCGGCCATACGGCCACAGTCCACAATCTCTTCTATAGCAGACCGAGGAATCGGATCCTCCTTGAAGGCTCGCACGCTGCGGCGGGTCTTTATGGCTTCAATAGCGTCCATGGAACACTCCTTCATGGAAATGCAAGTTTCGGTAGCCACGACAAACTGCTTTGGGTTTGTCGTGGGCTCTTGACCACATAAGAAATGCCCACGATGAATTCACAAAACGAACTCATCGTGGCTACCCCTGCCATTTTCATAGGCGGAGGCGAACTTGAGCGGATTACTTCTTAAGGTACTTCTCAGGATCCTCGGCAAAGGCTTTTCGGTTAGCTTCACTTCTAAAGTAGTAGGCCTTGCCATCCAGAAGTGGTTCTCTCTTCATTCATGCCTCATTAGGCAATCTCCACTTTGGACTAACTGCCGGATTTCACGATCTCGACAAACTTCACACAGACCGGCGAATTTACATCGACCGAGTTTCCGGTCGCACTTAAACGACCGGTCTTAGAGTCAATTCGAAAGACAACTATATTACCGGAATTCTGGTTGGCTGCCAGCAGGAAGCTGCCCGAGGGGTCGATACCGAAGTTTCTGGGCTCTTTCCCACGGGTGGGTTGGATCTCTATCAGCTGCAGTGTGCCTTTTTCTCCATTGATTTTGAATACGGCGATACTGTCGTGGCCTCGATTGGACCCGTACAAGAACTTGCCGGATGGATGGACCTGCACTTCAGCCGTTGAATTCTCTCCTGAAAAACCATTGGGGAGGGTTGTGACCGTCTGCAGTTCCTTCAGGACTCCGTGCTCCGCATCATAAGAAAAAGCCGTGATTGTCGAAGCCATTTCATTGATTACGTAGGCAAATTTGCCTTGGGGGTGAAAGGCAAAGTGCCGAGGGCCCGACTTGGGTCTGAGTGAGGTATAGGGTGGGTCATTGGGAGACAACGTTCCCTTCGTTGCGTCGAACCGATAGACAAGGAGCTTGTCCAATCCGAGATCCGCGGCCACTGCAAAACGGTTTGCGGCGTCAAGGTTAATGGAGTGCGCATGAGGCCCCTCCTGACGCTGGGGGTCGCTCCCTTTGCCGGAATGTTGGATGAAAGCCGTAGCCTTGCCGAGCGATCCATTCGTTTCAATAGGCAACACGGAGACACTCCCGCCTCCATAATTGGCCAGCAGGACATATTTTCCTGTCCTATCCACACTTAAATAGCAGGGTCCCCTTCCACCTGAAGCCTGCTGGTTTAGCAGGCTGAGTTTTCCCGTCGCAGCATCAATCTCGAAGGCGGTCACTGCACCGGATTTCCGACCGTCGAAGTGATCCACTTCATTGACGGCGTAGAGGAACCGACGACCGGGATGAACTGCGAGAAAACTCGGATTAGGGGTTTCAGCAGCCAACCCTATCGGAGTGAGCGCACCTGAAGAGGCATATAGACGATATGCATAAATCCCCTGGCTACCCAATCCCGTGTAAGTACCGATATACACCAAAGTGCCACCGCTGCCGACTTTTGTTTCTTCCGCAGCCAACGACAAAAGGCCCCAGGTCATCATGCCGACTAGTATCTCCCCCCAAATCAGATAATCCCGAATAGCTGCGATCCGCATGGCAATCTGCCTTTCCCAAAATCCTGTTCGTTTTCAGATGTGATGGTCATTGTTGGAAGAGGAGCAGTACAGGAACAGCCCTCCAAATACCATCAGGATCTTAGCAGAATTCACCCAAATGCGACAGGGTAGGGGTGTAGTATATCCTGAAGGGTTTGTATTTGGGGTTCGGAGGCAACAGTGAAAGTTCTTCCTTACATTGAAATCCCTCTGTTCTTATCCGTTCTGTCTCTTAATGCCCAGGCAGTAGACCTTGTCACCGTGGCGCGATGGCCCGGTGATCGAAAAGCCGCGATATCCTTAACTTTGACGACGCCTTGCTGACCCACCTCGAAATAGTCGGCCCTATCCTCAAGAAACATCAGCTTTGGTCCCGTTGCGCAGCAGGTGAACAATGCGGCCCTTTACCTTCGCTACGTGTCGGACCATTCGTTTGCTGCCAGAGCCTACAGCAGCAAAGGTACAAGAATTCTGTTAGTCGATGTTGCTCCCCAAACCAACCGCCTTGCTGTCTTGAAGCAATAACCGGGATCTCGTGCGATGGGAGGATTTCATAAAGGATATCTCCTCAAGTCTGCCCCTTTACGTCTAACTCTCGGGATTGTCAGCGCAGTGCTCGGCCTCTATGCCATGTGGTTTTCCTGGATCAGTGTCTACCTGGGAGGAGAAATAGTTTGGATGAACATGATGGCGCTGGGAATCATCATGGTTATTCTGGGTGTAAGATTGATTGTCCTGGGCGGCAAGGGGTGATCTGAACACACGTCCTCGCCACCTACCAAATCCAATTGCGCCCAAACGAATGAAACCTCGGGTGGCCAAGCCTACTTTTCCATTCATTACCCCCGAAACGAAAAAACCGCCTTCCCGAAATCGGAAGGCGGTTTCTGTGGACTGAAACCCGAGGCGGCTGATTAAGCAACCTTAACGAAGATAATCAGCAGGGTATAGAGTGCCAGGGACTCAATCAGCACCAAACCCAACAATAGAGCAAATCGGATGGCCGGGGCTGCCCCGGGATTACGAGCCATTCCTTCGCATGCGGCGGAGATGGCCCTACCTTGGGCCAGCGCACAAACAGAGGAAGCCATGGCCATGGCAAATCCGGATGTAATGACTATCCAGTATCTGCCAATTCCCCCCCCGCCTTCTTGCGCCTGCGCTAAAACAGGCGAGGAGCCCATAAGCACTCCCAACGTCATCAACAACCAGACAAATGTCCTTTTCATCAAACCTCTCCTTTTCTAAAGATTCGGCTGGCCGGCCCCGCAGGGCAACGGCGGAGCCGTTATGAAGCGCTGCCTGGAGGTGGTTCCCGGGAAACCCTCGTGCATCCCGAGCTCACACAGACGGCAAGAAAACAGGTGTTAGGGATTAGGGGCTCGGGGTTAGTGATTAGCGGACTTACAGGCACGCCTCCAACAAACGACGAATCACTAACCACCGATCACAAACCACTAACCACTGATCACTATTCACTGACCACTGTATTTCAGTGCTCTTCGGCCACTGCCCCTTGAATATAAACCATCGGCAGCACCATGAAAATAAATGCCTGCAGAAGGGCCGTAAAAAGGCCCAGGACCATGATGGGTAGGGGCAGGAGGAATGGGATCAGGCCGAAGAACACTCCGACAATCAAATGTTCCCCAAAAATATTAGCAAAAAGACGGACAGTCAGTGAGAAAGGTCGTGCCAGATGGCTGATGAACTCTATGGGCATCATTAGGGGTGCCAACCACCACACAGGACCGGCAAAGTGCTTCAAGTACCCGATCAAGCCCCTCTTTCTAACCCCCAAATAGTTGTAATAGACAAAGACGCACAGGGCACAGCCTGCCGTGACATTGATGTTTCCAGTAGGAGGCTTGAACCCAGGGATTTGTCCGGAAAGGTTCATCAACAAAACAAAAAGCCCAATCGTGGCCACCATGGGGAGGTATCGCTTCCCGCCGTGGCCAATAATATCCTCCATCTGGGATCCCAGGGCCTCAACAAAAAGTTCCAGTCCTTGTTGGAATCTCCCCGGCTTTTCAACAGAGAAAGTGAGCCGGACGAGCGGAAAGAAGATGCAGCACGCCAGGAAAACGATGCAAGCGAATACGACATGCTCCGGGATGACCGGGTCACCCGGCACATAGGGTTTGCCAAACCATCCGTAAATGGCGGTCAAAACAGCAACCTTGGCTGGTGCAATCAGAGGTCCCAGCCAGCGGTTCACAGTCTCTGCGATCCACGTGCTATGCTCTTCCACGGTCCCAATCCTCGATGAGTGTTTTCGTGACCTGGTAAATGCACTCTGCCAAGACGGCCATCACAAACAGGAACAAACCCAGGGCGAACGCCTTCACGTCCAAAATTTGATAGCGGAATATAGCACAGAGGCTCCCCCCGATCAATGCGAATCGCATGAAGTACTTGAAGACCACTCGCCTTTCCCCTCTCCTCCAGCCGACTGTGGAAACGTCGTTGCTTCCTGAAGGCTGGAATCTGGCCAGCAATCGGTCGACGGCTTGCTTCAGCCAAAGGAAATTGTAAAGGGAGAGAATTGACCCTGCAATGAATCCAAATACCGCCCTGAGGGAAGCGAAGATCAACAATACCGACACTATCACCAGCCCCAAGCCCAGGCTGAGTCGTGTCAGTCTTCGTTCAAAGTTTTGGTAATAGGAATCTAAAAGGAGCTGGCTGCTATTTGGGAGAAACATCATGCTCAACCTTGTTCACTGTCCGGAATAAATTGATGAAACCCGCTGCGATACCAAACAAAAGAAAGATCACCTTGAATACCATTCGGGTTCCCAGAAAATGATCCAGGAGGTAGCCGATGCCATATCCAATGCCAATACAGGCCGGAAGCATAATTCCGATGGAGAGGAGATCCGCGAGATTCTGGTACTTGGGTCCAGACATCTTTCTTAGTGAAATCCCTACCTGATTTGATTAAGATAAGTCGGGCTGAGAAGGCACCACCGTGGCCTGCAGAGGTTGGCTACTCTGCCGGGACGTAAGGTCTCCCTTGGTGTTATCTTCATTGAACCACGCCGTCGTTTCGCCCAAATTCTGCTTGTGAATTCACAGGAGGACACAATGAGCAGGACCTTGCTTGCCTCTTTGTCTGTTCTAATGCTTTTCATTCTTGCCTTGAGTTGCTCTCAATCCCCCAAACAGCCGGAACCGGGTAACAGCGCTTCAGAGGCAGCCAAGTCAACCCCGCCGCCACAAGTGACAATGGTCTACGACGTCAGCAAGGATGATATTACCGCAATTCCCGACATTACAAGCCGTAACATTTCAGCTTTGGGAGTCAAACTGGGAGATCGCACCCGGGATGTTGACCGGCTCCTCGGTAAGCCTATCAAAATGGAAACCCTGCCAAAGCTCTATCGCAGCGCTTATGAGGACCACGGCATTTACGTCGACATTGACCGCTATGCCGCCAAAGTCGTCGCCCTCTACATTAATACCAACTATTACAAGAAGGCGAAGGGAAACCTCTCAGAGCTGCTTGCTCACGGAAGCATCGACCTGCTAAAGAAGAGCTTCGGGGAGAACCCCGTTGAATCGCAGCCCGACTCACAAACCACAGTGTGGGCATATCCCGAAAAAGGAATCCTATTCATCCACATTAAAGCCGAACAGACGGCCAGCTACACATTGAAGCTGGTCGAACCCAAGAAGTCGTGAAACATTAGGCTGCATTGTACGCGACATTATCAGGGTTGGTCTCCCACAGGCCCCTCTCTCTCGAAAATGCGCTCTTCAATGGCACCGCGGGGGAGCGGCGTCTCCATACCTCTGGAGACGGGACGCCCTCGTCCCGCCTCATGCCTACGCAAGCAACCTCGCCCCCGACGAAGCAAAGCCCTCCAGTATTTTCGTCCGAGGTGGTGAGCTTGAAAGTGTCTTGTGTCCCTATTTGGACCCCTGGCTGGCCGTGCCATCACGAATTGCCGCTATTTTGAAGCTACCGGTGGGAATTTTCCGCGCTTGATACGGTCTGGAGAAAAAGCCGGGGTCGACTTTGGCAACGATCTGGTTTACTGGCTTCTCGATGATTCGAAACAGGGGCTTGGGGTAGATGCCGATCCAGAAGGCCATGATCACCAGCGGAAATAGTGTGGCAAATTCGCGCAGGTTCATGTCTTTCAATCCCTGGTTTTTCGGGTTGGTAACCTGGCCGAACATCATGCGCTGATACAACCACAACATGTAAGAAGCGCCCAGTACAATTCCAGTACACCCCGTGACACCCCACCAGATATTCTTCTGGAAAGCACCTGCCAGGATAGTGAACTCCCCGATAAATCCGTTTAGCAGAGGCAACCCGATCGAGGACATCGTCATAATCATGAAAATGGCGGCATAAGTGGGCATGACGTGGGACAAGCCGCCAAACTCCGAAATCTCGCGGGTGTGCCGCCGTTCATAGATGATGCCGACGATCAAGAAGAGAGCACCCGTGGAAATACCATGATTGATTTGCTGGATAATGCTCCCATTGATCCCGTTCGGATTCAGGGCAAACATTCCCAACATGCAAAACCCCAGATGGCTAACTGAAGAATAGGCTACCAGTTTCTTGGCATCCTTTTGCATGAGGGCGACCAGCGCCCCGTATATGATCCCGATAATGGAAAGGACAATTATCATGGTCAACAGCCCGAATCTGTACCCCATAAAGCTCATGGAGGAGGTGTCTCGGACTGCGTCCGGGAACATGGGCAGGCTAAAGCGGATAAATCCGTACGTCCCCATCTTGAGGAGGACGCCGGCCAGAATGACAGATCCGGCTGTTGGCGCCTCTACGTGGGCATCCGGCAACCAGGTGTGAAAGGGGAACATCGGCACTTTAATAGCAAACGCAACGAAAAACGCCAGGAAGATCCAAAACTGGTACTCCCAGGGAAAAGTCAGTTTCTGGAGTTCAGGAATGCTGAAAGTCCAGATGCCAGCTATCTTGTGATTGTAGAAATACAACGCCAGGATACCAAGAAGCATCAGCACCGAGCCCAGCAGGGTGTAAAGGAAGAATTTGATGGCGGCATAGACCCTTCTGGGGCCACCCCAGACCCCAATCAGGAAGTACATGGGAACCAGCATGACTTCCCAAAACACATAAAAGAGAAAAAAGTCCATCGCCATGAAGACGCCCAGCATGCCGGTCTGAAGCAACAACATGAAAATGTAGTATTCCTTGACGCGCTCTGTAATTGCAGACCACGAGGAAAGGACCGATAGGAAGCCAAGTCCGGTCGTCAGGATAATCAACAGCAGGCTGATACCGTCAATCCCAAGATGGTACTCAACACCCAGAGACGGGATCCAGGAGGCGCGCTCCACAAATTGGAAGCCGTCAGCACTGGAATCGAAACCGGTCAGTAGCGGAATCGAAACCAGGAAGCCGATGCCAGCCACGATGTTGGCAAACCAGCGAATGAAATCCTTTCGCTCTTTATTGACGAAGATCAGCAGCAACGCCCCTACTAGCGGCGTGTACGCCACTATAGAAAGCAGGTGGTTCATGAACATAACAGCTCCTGGATAATCGGCTAAAGACGAATTCGCAGAGGCAATCAGAAAGGCTTTCCCTTTACCTTACCTTTGCCTTTGTCGCTCCGGCTTCCTCATTTCTATCTCAACAGAAAATACCCGACAAGGATCAGGATCCCCGCAACGGTCATTGCGGCGTAATTCTGAATGATGCCGGTCTGAATTCGTCGCACGGGATAACTCATATAATAGATTAAGTCCGTGCGTCGAACCGCAAAGTCGACGACCCAGTTGTCAATAAATCCGGAGATGGATCCGGTCAACCGTGTCATGAACGCGGAGCCATTGACACCGCCATCAATGACCTTTAAATCAAATTTCGAAAGGAAGGTACCCAGGTCCTTGGTCCGGTTCACAAATAGCATGTCGTAGATTTCATCGACCCAGTACTTGTTGAGCAGGGTCAGGTAGAGTCCGCGGTAGCGGGTCATCAGCCGTTGCGGCCAGGCCGGCTCCTTCAGGTAGAAGGTATATGCCAGCCACCAGCCGGCCAAAGCCACCCCCACCGAGACCCCCATCAGCCC
>DATKMG010000624.1:0-5181 GCA_035541995.1 Terriglobia bacterium | reverse complement strand
AGATTACCTGGCAAAGAACCCAGCCCGGAAGGTAGAACTTCCAGAAATGCGGAAGCCTTGTGAACGTTTCTTAACGGAGGCGGAGATCATCAAAATGCTCAACGCCCTTTCCGGGAAAAACCGCCTGATTTTCCACTGCCTGGTAACATTGGCACTGCGTCCAGGAGAATTGTTTGCCGTGCGCATGAAAGACGTGCAACCGGGTCAGATCCAAATTGACGAGCAAACCTACAGGAACCGGCTCAAGGCTCCCAAGACAAAATCCAGCGTTGCCCCCGTTGTACTTCCCTCTAAACTTGAAACGGAACTCCTTCGCTGGATCAGCACGTTGAAGCGACGGAACCCTGACGATTTCGTGTTCGAGTCTCGCCATCACCACAAGCCAATAGACCCGCGCCGTTATCTGAGAGACGTTTTGCGGCCCAAGGCAAAGGAACTGGGAATCGAGGGATTCACTTATCAGGCGATTCGGCGCACATTCGCCACCCAAGCAATGGAAGCAGGTGCCAACCTGAAACACATCCAGGGACAGATGCGCCACGCACACGCGCAGATGACGGACTCCTACACTAAAACGATCGAGCAGGGACAGAGGGAAGCAGTGGAACGATTCGATCGGAAATTCTTCGGAGATCCTCTGGAAAGCAATGAAAAGATCAACTAATTGCAGTTAATTGCAGTTAAGTTATAAATCTAGCATCATGTAACTTATTGATTATATGGTCGGGGCGATTGGATTTGAACCAACGACCCCCTGCGCCCAAGGCAGGTGCGCTACCAGGCTGCGCTACGCCCCGACCTCCCTGTAGGAGTGAGCCTAACATTACTGGAAATCTCAAAGCCCTGTCAAGCTGGGGCCTGCCAAAGGGCTTCAAGAGGTTCCCGAGCGAGGACCTCCTTGAGCTTCCTGAGCGCCTGGCCCCGATGGCCAATGGCCAGTTTCTCGGTTGAGGTCAACTCAGCCATCGTCTTATCAAGCTTGGGAATGAGAAAGATGGGATCATAGCCGAACCCGTTTCGACCAAGCGGGGCTGATGCAATCGTCCCCTCCACTTTTCCTTCCACTATCGCCTTGATCTCTCCCTTCAAGGCCAATGCCATAATGCAGATGAAACGTGCACTACGAAGAAAGGCCGGGACGCCGGTGAGTCGGCGCAAGACTTCCCGACAGCGTTCTTCGTCTGAAGCAGAATCACTGAGGAAACGAGCCGAATGAACCCCTGGTGCTCCATCTAAAGCATCTACCACCAGTCCCGAATCATCAGCCAAGGTCAGCCAGGGCGAGACTTGGCTATAGTGAATCGCCTTCAGGCGGGCATTCTCTTCAAAGGTACTCCCGCTCTCCACACAGGAAGCCACTTGAGGGATAGCATCCAAGGCAAAGCATTCGATCAATGCTGAAGAGAGGGATTCCCGGATTTCTCGTACTTTTCCGCGATTAAAGCTGGCTATCAGGATCGTTCTAGGCACAAAAAACTCTTATGAAAATGCGGTTTTGATGGAGGGAGCGCGGGTGACCGCTGTCACCTGTCGCGACCGCGGCCCTGACGAAGCGAGGCCCTCCAGCATTTTCATGGACCGTGGTGACTTGAAAAGGTCATGTGGCACTTTCTTGAAAATGCGGTTTTAGTGTGGGAGCAGCGCTCCAGCGCGGCGACCTCCGAATCTAAACTTATCGCCGCTCGGGGGACAGCGGTCCTACGATCGGCTCCGACACTCCTCCGGAGACCAGCATTTTCATCCGCGGTGGTTAACTTGAAAAGGTCATGGCAGAACTCTATGCAATCGCTGTTGCTTCCGGGCGCCAATGCAAAACACGTCTTTGAACTTCAATCAATTGCTGAATTCCCAAAGAGGCCAGGTCAATGAGCTGGTTAGAAACCTCGCGTGAAAAAGGCTCCCCTTCGGCGGTTCCCTGCAACTCCACAAAGCGGCCGCTCCCGGTCTGGACAACATTCATGTCCACCTGAGCTTGTGAATCTTCTTCATAATCCAAGTCCAAAAGCAACTCCCCGTTGACCAAGCCAACACTGGTTGCAGCCATGAAGTCTCTCAATGGGAGCCCCCCCCGGCCCTCACGGTTGATGGCCAATCGTTTCAGGGCCAAGGCCAGAGCCACGAAGCCACCGGTGATGGAAGCCGTACGGGTTCCGCCATCGGCTTCGATCACGTCACAATCAATCCAGACGGTCCGCTCTCCCAACTCTTCAAGCTGGACCACACTTCGCAGGCAGCGGCCGATCAGGCGCTGGATTTCGTGAGTTCGGCCCGAAGGCTTTCCCCTGGTTGATTCTCGAGGGGTACGGGTAGGAGTCGAACGCGGAATCATAGAGTACTCACTGGTGACCCATCCTTTACCCGTACCCTTCAAGAATGAGGGCACAGTATTCTCGACACTGGCTGTGCAAATGACGCGAGTTTCTCCTAACTTGATCAAGACCGACCCGTCCGCGTTCCTGATGAAGTCGGGATGGATTTCTACAAGTCGAAGTTGGTCGTAGCTCCTTCTGTCCTTTCGCATTCGGCTCCTTTACATTAGAGAGACTCGGCCTTCTCTGTTATTTCAATCCGGACAATTGCGGATTCTCCGCCAAGCTGGTCATTGACAAATCTCGCTCATAAGGGCGACTGAGATCGACGTGCCCGGCCAGAGTTTCTACTTCCGCACCGTCTACTAGAATTTGTACCTCCCGAATGGATGGAACGTTTTCCATCAGGGAATTCACGATAGCGTATATGCTCGAGATTTCGCGCGTCAATCCACCAGGGTGGCTATCAACCACTTCTCGCGTCAGGTCCACATAGGCCAGACCCTCCCCAGTAACATAGACTTCCCGCAACTTGGTCAGTGACGGGATAGCGACTTCCCTGCCCTCCCGTGAACCCTTGATGAGCTCGGCAACAATTTCCTTCGCCTCAATCGAAGGGTTATCTGAGGTGTGGATTTCCCGCTCCTCCAGTTCCAAGAGCCCGTCTTTCCTGACCGAGGGGAAAAACAACTTGATCTTTCTGACGGGAGCCATTGGCGAATAGGCCGGATTCTCAGTGACGTAAGGATGGGCTGACTCAGGCTGGGAACGCAGGAGGTCTCTAATGCGCTTCTGAAGGTTGTAGTAGTATGCAGTGCCGCCCAGCAGGAACAGGATGAAGACGAGCAACCCGAATTGGACATGACGGGGCATGAGTCAATTCTCTCCGGTCGTCCTGTAATATTTCTCAATGGCGGCAAAGATTCCGGAAGCAGCTTTGGTTTGAAACTGATCGTCGGAGATAGCATGCTGGAAAGCGGGTTCACGAACGTTGCCCAACTCTACCAGCACTGCCGGCATTGCCAGTGAAGAGAGCAATTTCAATGGAGCGCGGCGATAGGTCAAACTCGCGTCGCCTCCATTGATGGATCGATTCAGTTCGGCTTGGATCAATCCGGCCAGTTGGATGCTCCGGTTCAACGACAGGTTTTGGGCACGGTCCCATGACAAAAACCGGACCTTGCTTGCTTCTCCGGTTCCCACAGACTCTCCGCCTTCCTTGGAAGACTCCAGCTTCGCTTCCTTGTTTACGTAGGTATAGCTCCTCGATTCACCCGGGTGGCTCCAATTGCCCAGATGGATGCTCACCAGTAGATCAGCCCTGGCTACATTGGCCTGCACAGCCCGTTCTTCCAGAGAGACGGTCTGATCTTCGTAACGAGAGAGGACCACATTGACTCCCAGTCTGGTTTGCAGCATCCACCGGAGCTTTCGAGCCACTAAAAGAGTGACCTCTTTTTCGAACAAGCCCTCTTTCACTTGAGCACCGCGGTCAGGGCCCCCATGACCTGGGTCAACGACAATCAGGTACTTTCGTTTTCCGGTAGTCAAGGGAGAGGCCGTAGTTGTTCCTGAGATCGAATTCAGGTCTTCCCTGCTTCTTGCTGCTGAATTAGCCGGACCGATTTCGAGAACATAGACATTCTGTTCCGGAATGTGCGTGACTCGAGTTTGCAGTGCCTTGTCTGCCAGATACACCACGAGCTGACCTGAGGCAGGCGCTTCTTCAAAAACCACTCCATTGACCAGGGAATCGCGATACTGAAAATCCTCATGGACAGGATCCACAGGAGTTACCCCAAAAGAAAAAATCATTTTGTCCTGTTCCTTGCGGATCTCTGCGTCCGCCTGGGCCGTCAATTGAACGACAATTCGACTCCCCTGATCCGTCTTCACCCCCCGTGCATTAACGCGGTTAAACCGCAGGTTCCCCCAGCAGTAGCGATTCCCGGAACCGCCCACCATGATCTTCTCTGTTAGGACTCGATTCAGAACTCGTACCACAAAGTCCGGTGAAATCAACCAGCGCCCTTCAACATTCAGGAGTGGTGAAGACAAGGTTACCACTGCGCCGTTGATCATCACCGTATTTCGGTCACGGTTGAGTTTCAGGGTATTGTTGCCTATGCTGATCTGCACAATCCCGGCAGATGCACTCTCGGAGTATGGCAAATCCATCCATTCCAACAGTTCAATCAGCGGCAGATAGGGTTGAAGGTGGACCAGTGTGCGCGGAAGCACCTTTCTTCCCTGCTGAGAGTAGAAGACGTAATCACCACCAGAAGGGGAAACTTCGGCTCCGGTCCCAGCAGACACCAAAAAAAGACACGATAAGATTAAAGCAATTCTTTTTGCGGACAATATAGTGGAGGGTCGAACCCTCGGAACTGAAAGCGGTTTGGCAGATGCGGCGAGAATTCCAGCAAACTTCTACCGCCTACACCTTTGTAGTCCTATCGATTTGCAATAATCGAGAGCGTCCGGACATGCCACTTAAATGGGCATCGAGCTTTCCCGTGTTCTCTCCAACGCAGAATCGTTTCACTCAGAACCTCAAACTCATTATGATTCTTCCCCGAAAAATTGTCGATAGTCAACTGGACCTCAACGCGCCAGGCCTCCTCGCTCTGCTGGCTGAGGCGCGGGTCTTTCCCAAAGTCTTGATCTCATCCATCGTGGTGAGAACACTAGCAAGCCGAGAAGTACTTCAGGGCAGTGGCTCGAGACTAAAGAAGCCGCTGGTATGCCCGGTGATGTTGTAGACCCGGGAGACGGCAATCAACGGCCCGCCTGAGATCGAGAGGATTTCAATGGGTCCAAAGACGCTGCTGGCCCCCAGGTCCCCCAGGATATTGTCGCTGGCAAAATAGCC